>NZ_ASSI01000075.1:0-43102 GCF_000466765.1 Burkholderia sp. AU4i
CCGGGCCGGCGCGGGCGGCGACACGCGGCGCAACGTGGCGCAATGCGTGTCGCCGCGGCGGCATCAGAAGCGGTCGGCGAGCCCCATCGCCGGGTCGCTGATCGAGTGGCGGCCGGTTTCCACGCGGCCGGCGACGCGGCGCGAGAAACCCGGGTCGCTGTCCGCGGTGACGATGAAGTCGTACCAGTGGCCGGTCGAGTCGAGCTTCCAGTCCAGTTCGGCCTGGTCGCCGGCGCGCACCGTGACCGTCCAGGTGGTACCGGTGCCGCGACCCTGGCCGTTGCCGTCCTCGATGCCATGGCCGCGACCGTCGTGTGCGCCGCGGCCCGGGAGCGGCCCGTAGACCTGGTTCGACTTCACGGTGAAGCGCACCGTGCCGCCGCCGTGGTTGCGTAGCCGCAGGTGGAGGTTGCCGCTAGCGCCCGCATAGCCGACGCGGACTTCCGGATGGGGCGCGCGGGCACCGGCCAGGCGGCTCAGGTCGCCGGTGAAGCGGCGGTGATAGCCGTTCGGGCCCAGCACCCACAGGTCATATTTGCCGTCGTCGTCGGCGCGCGCCGCCCAGTCGCCGTGCAGCGTCTTGCCCGGTTCGACGACGTAGCGCCGCGGCAGGCGGTCGAGGTGCAGCTTGTCATAGACGTGGAACACGGCGGCGGCGCGGCCCGTATTCGCGAACTTCAGCGTGAGCGTGCCGTTGCCGGCGTCGGCACGCGCGCTCGCATGCAGTTCGTAAGGCAGCGCGCGCGACGGGCGCACGCCGGTCGCCTGCGCCGGCAGCGACGGCGCGGCCGGCGGCACGATCTTCGGCGCGGCCTGCTGCGCGGCGCTCAGCGCGTCGACCTGGCTTTTCGTCGTATGGCCCGCGAGCGTCGGCAGCGGTTCGTTGTTCGGCGAGCGGAAGTTGAACGCGCTCGTCAGGTCGCCGCACACCGCGCGGCGGTACGCACTGATCTGCGGCTCTGCGACGCCGAAGCGCTTTTCGAGGAAGAGCAACGTCGACGTATGGTCGAACACCTGCGAGTTGACCCAGCCGCCGCGGCTCCACGGCGACACGACCCACATCGGCACGCGCGGGCCCGGGCCGTACGGGCGGCCGTCGATCGCCGGCTGGCTCGACGTCGCCGGCGTGAAGTCGTGGTACTCGACCGCGACGTCGGCGTCCCGCAGCGTATGCCCGCCCGCGAGCGTGCCGTCGGCGTTGCGCGACGGCACGGCCGGCGACGGCATGTGGTCGAAGAAGCCGTCGTTCTCGTCGTAGTTGACCAGCAGCACCGTCTTGCTCCACACCTCCGGGTTCGCCGTCAGCGCATCGAGCACCGCCTGCACGTACCAGCCGCCCTGCGCGGGGCTCGACGGCCCCGGGTGTTCGCTGTAGGCGGACGGCGGGATGATCCACGACACTTCCGGCAGCTTGCCGTTGCGGATGTCGTCGCGGAACGTTTCGAGAAAGCCGTACGGCATCGTGTTGCCGAAGCCCTTCGCGAGCGGGCTCAGCGGATCGTCGATCGCCGGGTCGTAGAACGCGCCGGCCGCCGTCACCGGCTGCGTGATGTCGGTCGACGCGACGTACGCGGGCCGGCGCGCGGCCGGCATCTGCTCGATCGCCGCGCGCCAGTGGCGGAAGCTCATCATCTCGTTGCAGCCGAAGTTGTCGATCAGGCTCTGGTAGACCTTCCAGTTCACGCCGGCCTGTTGCAGCCGGTCGGCATAGGTCGTCCAGGTCCAGCCCTGGCTCGACGGGCCGATGTCGTTGCCGCCGTTGAACTGGTTGTTCAGCGCGGCGAGCTTCACGCGGCTGCCGTCGGCCGGGCTGATGCCGTTCGGGCCGTTGGTGCCGCTCCAGTAGAACAGGCGGTTCGCGATCGTGCCCGTGTGCATCCCGCAGTGATAGTGGTCGCACAGCGTGAACGCATCGGCGAGCGCACGCTGGAACGGGACTTCCGCCGCGTCGTAGTAGCCCATCGACAGCGGCGTCTTCGCGTCGGGCCAGCGGTTCATCCGGCCATGGTCCCAGGCGGCCTGCGCATCGGCCCACGTGTGCGGCGTGCCGCCCGCGCGCTGGGCGTTGCCCTGGCTCGCGTCGAGGTGATACGGCGTGACGGTGGCGGCGGGCGTCGGCTTCGTGTACGTCTGGTAGAACACGTTGCGGCCGTTCGGCGACGGCACCGCAAAGCGGTCGCCGTAGCCGCGCACACCCTTGAACGTGCCGAAGTAGCTGTCGAATGCGCGGTTCTCCATCATCAGCAGCACGACGTGCTTGACGTCCTGGATGGTCCCCGTTTCGTGAAACGCGGGAATCGCGAGCGCGCGGCGGATGCTCGGCGGAAACGCGGCGAGCGCGGCGGCGGCGAGGCCGGAAGTGGCGGTCTGCTGGAGGAATGTGCGGCGTGACGTCATGGCGTTCGGGTCCTGTGATGATGGGAGCGTTCGTGACTTCGTCTGGCGGTGCCCGTGCGTCGCCCGCCGGGGCGATGCGAGCGGCATGGGCGGTCGGGTGCGGCGGCCGCGCGTGGCGGACCTGCGCGCATCGCGCGCGATCCGTGGTGCCGCGCGGATGCCTGGGCCGGTGCCGCGATCCTGCGCGACGCGCGCTCGTGATGCGCGGGGCAGGACGTCGGCACGCACCGGCCCGGTACGTGCCGGATTGGGCGGCGCCCAGTCTAGGGAGCCGACGTGACGTCGACGTGATGAAGGCATGACATCGCGTGTCGCGCGCGTGACGTTGCGTGCGCAACGATCGATCGGGAAGCATCGGGAAGCGATTCGTGACGGAAGCGGGTAAGAAATTACCGGTATCCAGTCGTCGGGCCGGTCAGATTTTCCCTGCGCGTGGAGGCGTGGCTTGAGCGCCGGTCGTTGCGGGTGCAACGGCATCGCATGACGCCGATGTTTCAAATGCGTGAAATCGGATAAGCTCGATCCGTTGCTGCGCATGTGCGCAGCCCGCGCCGCGGGCGCGACTTTTCGGAACCGGCCCACCCATGACCGACATCAAGATCCGGCACAGCGAGACGCACGACGTCGACGCGATCCGGCAGATCGCCGCGCACCCCGCGGTGTACATGTATACGCTGCAGTATCCGTTTCCATCGTTCGAAAAATGGCAGAAACGGCTCGCCAACGCGCACGAGCGCGGCGCGAGCCTCGTCGCCGAAATCGACGGCGCGGTGGTCGGCCATCTCGGCCTCGAGTTCGAACCGAATCCGCGTCGGCGCCATGCGGCAGGGCTCGGCATGATGGTCGACGCGACCCGGCACGGGCGCGGCATCGGCAGCCGGCTGCTCGCGGCCGCGATCGATCTCGCGGAAAACTGGCTGAACCTCACGCGCCTCGAGCTGACCGTGTTCACCGACAACCGCGCGGCGATCGCGCTCTACGAGAAGCACGGCTTCCGGATCGAGGGCGAATCGCCGGGCTACGCGTTGCGCGACGGCGTGCACATGTCCGTGTATCACATGGCGCGGATCAAGGGCCGAGAGTGAACACGCGGCGACGATGCCGCGCGTCATATTCATTCAAGAATTCGTTCGTTTCCCGCCGGCTGCGCGGATCGTATCGTTGAAGGATTTGCCGGCCGCTTCGGGCGGTGTTGGCGGTCGCCGCATCGATGCGCGCGGCTTGCGTCGACGCACGCCGGCTTGCGCCACGCCGCACGCCGGTGCGCTTCATCGCTTCATGAATCTCGCTGCATGGGCGTCGCTTCAGGTCGTCGCTTCCCGTCGTCGCCTGGCGCGCCACTCCTTTCCGCAACCTTCTTTTTCAACGGACCCGCTTCGATGAAAACCGCTCTCCGGAATCTGACTGCCGCCTGCCTGCTCGCTGCCGCCGCGGGTGCGGCGTTTGCCGCCGCCGCGCCCACGGGCACCCCGGTCGCGAGCGCATCGCCCGACGGCGCGCACCTGCCGCCCGGCATCGCGTGGCAGCACGGCGACGTCGACGCCGCTTTCGCGTTGGCGAAGCGCACCGGCAAGCCGCTGCTGCTCTACTGGGGCGCGGTGTGGTGCCCGTCGTGCAACCAGGTGAAATCGACGATCTTCAGCCAGCAGGCATTCAAGACCCGCTCGTCGTTCTTCGTGCCCGTGTATCTCGACGGCGATACCGAAAGCGCGCAGAAGCTCGGCGAGCGCTTCAAGGTGCACGGCTACCCGACGATGATCCTGTTCCGTCCCGACGGCACCGAAGTGACGCGGCTGCCGGGCGAAGCCGATCTCGACCGCTACATGCAGGCGCTGTCGCTCGGGATGACGGCCGCGCATCCGGTGCGGCAGACGCTCGCGACCGCGCTGAAGAACGGTGCGTCGCTGACGCCGGACGAATGGCGCCTGCTGGCCGACTATTCGTGGGATACCGACGGCGCGCTGCCGGTGCCGGCCGATCGCGTGGCCGAGACGCTGCAGTCGCTCGCGCAACGCGCGCGGGCGGCCGGCGCGAAGGCCGAATCGGCGCGCTTTGCGCTGAAGTCGGCCGTGGTCGCCGCGTCCGACGATCCGGCGCAGGCCGGCGCGCTGGACAAGTCGGCGCTGGCCGATTCGCTGCGCGCGGTGCTGCAGGATCCCGCCTTGTCGCGGGCCGATTCGGACGTGCTGGTCGCCGCGCCCGCGCGTGTGGTCGCGTATCTCGGTGGCGGCGACGCGCAGCGCGCGAAATTGCGCGGCGCGTACGACACGGCGCTTGCGCGCCTGTCGACCGACACCACGCTGTCGTCGATCGACCGGCTGATGGCGCTGCACGGCCGCGTGCTGCTCGCGCGCGGCGATGCACGCAAGGGCGCACCGCTCGCTGTGCCGGCGCTGGCCGACACGGCGCGCAAACAGATCCTGGCGTCGGTGCAGGGTGCCGCGAACGCATACGAGCGGCAGGCGCTCGTCAGCGAAGGCGCGGACACGCTGACCGACGCGGGGCTGTACGACGAGTCGGATGCCTTGCTGAAGGCCGAGTTGCCGCGCTCGTCCACGCCGTACTACTTCATGTCCGGGCTGGCCGCGAATGCGAAGGCGCGCGGCGACAAGGCCGCGGCGCTCGACTGGTACCGCAAGGCATACGATGCGGCGAGCGGGCCGGCGACGAAGCTGCGCTGGGGCGCGACCTATTTCGCGAATGCGGTCGAACTGGCGCCGGACGATTCGGCGCGCATCGAAGGGATCGCCGCGAGCGTGCTCGCGCAGGCCGACAAGACGCGGGACGCGTTCTACGGCGCGAACCTGCGCGCGTTGACCAAGGTCGTCACGCAGTTGAACCGCTGGCGCGGCAGCGGTGCGCACGACGCATCGGTCAGGTCGATCGCGAAGCAGTTCGACGGCATCTGTGGGAAACTGCCCGCCGGCGATCCGCAGGCAAGCGCCTGCGAGCGCCTGATCCAGCCGGTCAAGGCATAGATCCGGTAGCACTGCGTGGGCTTTCGGGATGCCGGCCGGCGCATTTCCCGATACCGACGAGGCCACCGACCCCATGCCCCACCTGACGCTCGAATATTCCGCGAACCTCGACGGGTTCGACGCCGGCGCGACACTGCGCGCGCTCAATGTTGCGCTTGCCGCGTCCGGCCATTTCGACGAGCGCGATATCAAGAGCCGCGCGCTGCGGCTCGATACATTTGCGGTCGGCACGTCGCCGGCGCCTCGCGCGTTCGTCCACGCGAAGCTCGCGGTGCTGAGCGGCCGGCCGACTGACGTCAAGCGGGAATTCTCGGAGCGGGTGCTGGCGGAACTGAAGCGGCACGTCGTCGCGCCGCCCGGCATGCACCTGCAGCTGTCCGCGGAAATACTGGAACTGGAACGCGAGTCCTACGCGAAAGCGGGCATCGAGCCGCGCTGACCGTGCAGCGCGGTGCGCGCTGCACGCGCCGGCAACGTGGCGCTGACGCGAGCGCAGCCCGCTGGCTTGAAACCGGACTATTGGCCCGTGGCGGACGCGCCGCGATTGCCGTAGCCGGCGCCCGCGGCCCGCGGCGCACCTTGCTGCCGGGCGATCTTCGCTTCGGCGGCCTGGATGCTGGCAGGGTAGAACCAGTCGCTCGGCTGGAAGCCGGCTTTTCTCAGTGCAACCACTTCGGAATGCACTTCGGCGCGCGTGAGCGGCTGGGTGGCTTGCGCCTGCGCGGCGACGGGAGCGGCGAATGCGGCGGCGAGGGCGAGTGTGCGGAGCAGCGGGTTCATGAGCGGATACCTCCATGTTTTCGACGGCGCCGATCACGTACGGTGACCGTCGAAAGCAGTGTAGGCCTCGCCTGACGCGCGAAAAATGCCGCTGCGCCCAACGTAGTGTTCTCCGGAAGACAACAATGAGCGGCCGGCGCGCGCACCTCGACGGTGCCCGGCAAAAAGGGGAGGAGCGGGGGAGAAGCCGGCCGCAGCGACATGGCCGGCGGCCGGCGGGCAGCGGCCCGGAGACGGGCCGCCGCATGCGGGGGTATTACACGAGGCCCGTCGTGTAGTACACGGCGATCACGAAGAACACCGCGAGCGTCTTGATGATCGTGACCGCGAAGATGTCGCGATACGACTCGCGGTGCGTGAGGCCCGTGACCGCGAGCAGCGTGATCACCGCGCCGTTGTGCGGCAGCGTGTCCATGCCGCCGCTCGCCATCGCGACGACCCGGTGCAGCACGTCCAGCGGGATATTGGCGGCCTGCGCGCCCTTGATGAACAGGTCCGACATCGCGGCGAGCGCGATGCTCATGCCGCCCGACGCCGAGCCCGTGATGCCGGCGAGCGAGCTGACCGACACGGCCGCGTTGACGAGCGGGTTCGGGATGCTCTTCAGCGCATCGCTGACGACGAGGAAGCCCGGCAGCGCCGCGATCACGCCGCCGAAGCCATACTCCGACGCGGTGTTCATCGCGGCGAGCAGTGCACCGGCGACGGCGGCCTTCGAGCCGTCCGCGAAGCGCCCGCTGACGCGTTTGAACGCGGTCAGCACGACCAGCACGATGCCGAGCAGCAGTGCAGCCTCGACCGACCAGATCGCGACGACGGTCTTGATCGACGTCGTGACCGGCGCGTGCACGCCGGGCAGCACTTCCGGCGCGACCGTGTACGACGCGGCGCCGTACCACTGCGGAATCAGCTTCGTGAATGCGAAGTTCGATACGCCGACGAGGATCAGCGGCAGGATCGCGAGCGCGGGATTCGGCAGCGACTTCGCCTCGACGCGCTCCGGTTCGTTGACGAGCGACGTGCCGTAGCCTTCACCCTTTGCCATCGCCGAACGGCGGCGCCATTCGAGATACGTGAGGCCGACGACGATGATGAACAGCGAGCCGATCGTGCCGAGCGCGGGCGCGGCCCAGGCGGTCGTCTTGAAGAACGTGGTCGGGATGATGTTCTGGATCTGCGGCGTGCCGGGCAGCGAATCCATCGTGAACGAGAACGCGCCGAGCGCGATCGCGCCGGGCATCAGCCGTTTCGGGATGTTGCTCTGGCGATAGAGTTCGGCCGCGAACGGATACACCGCGAACACCACGACGAACAGCGACACGCCGCCATAGGTGAGCAGTGCGCACACCGCGACGATCACCGCATTTGCGCGCGAGCGGCCGATGTAGCGGATCGCCGCGTGGACGATCGACTCGGAGAACCCGGAGAGTTCGATCACCTTGCCGAACACCGCGCCGAGCATGAACACCGGGAAATACAGTTTGACGAAACCGACCATCTTCTCCATGAAGATGCCGGAGAAGACCGGTGCGACGGCGGCGGGTTCGGTCAGGAGCACCGCGCCGAGCGCGGCGATCGGCGCGAACAGGATCACGCTGTAGCCGCGATACGCGGCGAACATCAGGAACGCCAGCGCGGCGAGGACGATCACGAAAGACAAGGGAGTCTCCTAAAAGCTTGGAATGGCTTTGGTTGTTGTTCGATCGCGCGATGCGCCGCGGACCAGCTCAGGTTCGTGCAGGTTTCGTGCCATCGGCCGGATAGCGCCGCCGGACATGGGTCCGCCGGGGACCGGCGGGCCCGCGCCGGTCGTTGTCTGACGATTCTACATAAAACGTCTCCATCTGGAGACGTTTTGGCTATCCGGCCAAGCCTCGACATCGTGCAGGGCTTTACCCGACAACGTATTGCAGCGTGTCTCCGGAGTGAGATAATCCGTCTCGTTCCGGAGACAGCCGGTCGACGATACACGGAGACGAAGACACGATGATGAACGACTGGGCCCGCCTGCCCGTCAACTACGGCGACGTGCTGCGGCGCGCCGCCGAGTCGCTGTTCCGGACCTTCGAGGATTCGAGCGCGGGCACGGTGGTCGTCGATCGCGATGCACGCGTCGTGTGGATGAACGAGCGGTATGCGGCGCGCTTCGGTTTCGCCGATCCGCAGCAAGCCGTCGGCCTCGACTGCGAGGCCGTGATCCCGAACAGCCTGATGCGCGAGGTCGTGTCGACCGGCCAGCCGATCCTGCTCGACATCATGGAGACGGGCCGCGAGCCGCTCGTCGTCACGCGCCTGCCGCTGAAGAACGAGGCCGGCGAGACGGTCGGCGCGATCGGCTTCGCGCTGTTCGACCAGTTGAAGACGCTCACGCCGATCTTTTCCCGCTACGCCCAGCTTCAGCAGCAACTGATCGCGACGCAGCGTTCGCTCGCGCAGGCGCGCCGCGCGAAATACACGTTCGCGAGTTTCGTCGGCACGAGTGCGGCGAGTCTCGAAACCAAGCGCCAGGCGCGCCGCGCCGCGCAGGTCGATTCGCCGGTGCTGCTGCTCGGCGAGACGGGCACCGGCAAGGAACTGCTCGCGCATGCGATCCACGCGGCGTCGGCGCGCGCACTCCAGCCGCTCGTGACCGTCAACGTTGCCGCGATTCCCGACACGCTGCTCGAAACCGAATTCTTCGGCGCCGCGCCCGGTGCTTACACGGGCGCCGACCGCAAGGGGCGCGTCGGCAAGTTCGAGCTGGCCGATCGCGGGACGCTGTTTCTCGACGAGATCGGCGACATGCCGCTGCCGCTGCAGGGCAAGCTGCTGCGCGTGCTGCAGGACAAGGAGTTCGAGCCGGTCGGCTCGAACCGGATCGTGCGCGCGGACGTCCGGATCATCGCGGCCACGAGCGCCGACCTGCCGGCGCTGGTCGCGGCCGGGCGTTTTCGCGCGGATCTCTATTACCGCCTGAACGTGCTGACGATCCACGCGCCGCCGCTGCGCGAGCGCGCCTCCGACATCGCGGCGCTCGTCTACGCAACCCTCGAGGAACTGGCCGCGCAACACGGGCGCGCGGCCCATTGCGAGCTGACCGACGATGCGCTGCGGATGCTGTGTGCGTATCCGTGGCCGGGCAACGTGCGCGAGTTGCGCAATACGCTCGAGCGCGCGCTGATGCTGTCGGACCGGTCGGTGATCGATGCGCGTGCGCTCGCGCCGTTCCTTGGGCCGGTGCGTGTATCGACGGACGGTGCAGTACCGGCGCAGCCGGTGGCTGTGCAGACGGTCGAGCGGCGCGCGGGCGAAGTGCGGGCCGCGCCGACAGCGTCGTATGCCGATGCATTGGCGGCGTGGGAGCGCCAGTTCCTGACCGATGCGCTCGCGGCTTGCGACGGCAAGGTGGTGGAAGCGGCCGCGCGCATCGGGATCGGCCGCGCGACACTGTACAAGAAGCTGGCGGCGCTGGGCATCGACCGGTAGGCCGATCGGCAAGGCCGATGCGGCCGGACGTGCGGCATCGAACAGGAGATCACGATGAAACGGATCGGCATCGCAGGATGGCTGACGCTGTTGCTGGCGAGCGCCGCGCTCGCGCAGTCCGGCGACGCCGACGCCCCCGAGGCACGGCGCAACTGGTACAACGATCCGTTCATCGCGCTGTCGCGGGACGTAGCCGAATGCCCGCTGCCGCTCGGCCCGTGGATGACCCGGGCAGAGATGACGGACGACGCGCATTACCGTGCCGAACGCGGCACCACGTGCTGGCTCGCGCACCGCTGCACGAAGCCGAACTCCTACATGTATGACGCACCGATCGCCGACGCCGTGAAGGCACACTTCGCCGGCTCCGATCGACTGCATGGCACGAGCCTGTGGATCACGGTGCAGCGGCGTTTCATCTACGTCGAAGGATGTGCCGATACGGCGTTCGACCGGCAGGCATTGCAACGTGAGCTCGAGGCGATTCCGGACGTCGAGCAGGTGTTCGTTCGCATCACCGACGATCCGCGCAAGCGCTTGCCGTACAAGGCGCGAGGGCAACCCGGGCGCACGCCGGACTGACGGAGAAAGGGCCGCGCATGGCATACTCGCGACATTCAAAAAAAGGTTGACGGGAAGAACAATGAAACACATGCTTGCGTCGGTCTGTCGGTGGCCTCGGGCGGCCGTTGTGCTGGGTCTGGTTGCAGGGCTCGGCGGGTGTGGCGGCAGCGCGCCGCTGTTCACTTCGGACGGGCGTCCGACTACTCAGGTGCAATGCACCGGCAGCGACTGGAGCAATTGCACGGACAACGCCCGGGCGATCTGCAACGGGGATTTCGAAGTGCTTCAGCAATCGAGCGATGACGCCACGCGAAATCTTCTCTTCGCGTGCAAGAAAAAGAGCGGTTATTGACCTCGAAATAACCGGCTGAGGAGACCACGATCGGGCGAAGCGCTTTTCTGTTTGCTGAGAGTCACCTATTTTTCACGAATAACACTCACGGAGTCCCATCCATATGGCGACCTACAGGCAACTGACCGCGCAGCTCGAACGGCTTCAGCAAAAGATCGACAAGGAACGCGAAAAGGCGATTGCCGATGCGATTGCCGATATCCGCGCGAAAATCGAGGAATACGACATTACGCCGGAAGAGCTCGGGTTCCGTGCGGCAGGGACGGCCGCTGCCGCCGCGAAGCCGAAGCGTACGTCGCCGCCGAAGTACCTGAACCCGAAGACGGGTGAAACGTGGAGTGGCCGTGGACGCTCGCCGACGTGGCTCGGCAAGAATCGCGCGCGTTTCCTGATCAAGGACTGACTCCCGAAAATTCTCACCTTTCGCGTGCCGACCGACGGTGCGAACGGCCATGAGGCCGTCGGACCGTTTTGTTTTTGTGCATTCCGGCGCGATTCCCGACGGCGTATTGAACTGCGATGCCGCGCAATTAACGGATCCCGTTTTGCGAATTCGCTGCGATTCGGCTGCATATCGCGGCGATTTTCGGTAAACAGCGCCGCAATTTCACGGTATATCCGCATTGGCCCGCGCCATTCTCGCGGTGCACGCGCGCCGCGAATTCCGATCACCTTTCGCGTGTTTGCGCGTCGCGCCGTGCAATTCCCGAATTCGCTCACCATAGCTCCTGTAAATCCTCACCTCTGACGAAGCGGACACAGCGCTGCGCCGAATGCGAACGCCGCCCGCGTCGAGCGAATGTGGACGCCCGGCGTGCGGCGACGGCTTTCGTGCTCGTGTCACAGGCCCATGGTGCGTGCGTTGACGTCTGTCGAATAGTCGGCCGTCCGGCATATAGGCAGCCGCATGCGCTTCGCCTATGCTTGGGGTTCGCGTCGATCGGTGTACGGCCTGTCCGTGCCGCATGCCGATCGGGTCGTCTTTCGTTACCGCAGGGAGCCGATGTGACCGTTCGCCATCTCGATGCGTTGTTCCAGCCCAAGTCCGTTGCGGTCGTCGGCGCGTCGTCGCGCGCGGGCAGTATCGGCGCGATGGTGTGGTCGCGCGTGCTCGACGGCGCGTTCCAGGGGCCCGTGTGGCCCGTCAATCCGAAGTATCGTGACCTGCACGGGCATGCGGTCGTTGCCGATGTCGACCGGTTGCCCGCACCGCCGTCGGTTGCCGTGATCTGCACGCCGCCCGCGACCTGGGCCGGCATCGTGCGCAAGCTCGGCGAGCTCGGCACGCGCGTGGCGGTGATCGTCGGCGAGGCACGCACGGATGCCGATCGCGCCGCGCTCGATCGCACACTGAAGGCGGCGAAGCCGTTCGTGCTCCGTATCGTCGGGCCGGGCAGCCTCGGCGTGCTGTCGCCCGCACGGCATGCCCATTTTGGCGCGCCGGCCTATACGGCGCGATCGGGCGGTGTCGCGTGGGTGTCGCAATCGAACGCACTGACGAACGCGGTGCTCGGCTGGGCCGACGCACGGGGCCTCGGGTTTTCACATGTCGTCGCGCTCGGCGGCGAGTCCGACGTCGATGCGGGCGACGTGCTCGACTATCTCGCGAGCGACCCCGGCACGCGCGCGATCCTGCTCGAACTCGATACCGTGCGCGCGGCGCGCAAATTCATGTCTGCCGCCCGCGCGGCCGCGCGCAACAAGCCGGTGCTCGCATTGCGCACCGGGCGTGCCGATCCCGGCGACGCGCTCTATACGGCGGCGTTCCAGCGTGCGGGGATGGTGCGGGTCGATGCGCTCGACGATCTGCTCGACGAGATCGAGACGCTCGGCGTCGGCCGCGTCACGGCGCGCGGCGCGGCCACGCTCGTGACGAGCGATGCGGGGGTCGCGAAACTCGCGGTCGACGCGGTGTCCGACGTGCGCGACGTACTGGCCGCCTGGCCGCCCGCCGCCACGTCGGCCGTCTCGGCCGCGCTGCCGCATCTCGCGTCGCCCGGCAATCCGCTGACGCTGGGCGACGATGCGCGGCCCGAGCATTTTGCCGCGGCGGTCAAGGCGCTCGCGCCGTTCCCGCAAACGGGCACGCTGTTCGTCGTCCATTCGACTTCCCACAGCGCGCCGGCCGATGCGGTCGCGCACACGCTGATCGAAGCGCGGCAGCACGCGCATCGCGGCATCCTCGCGTGTTTCTTCGGCGCGGTCGACGCGGCGACGCGCGATGCATTGCATGCGAACGGCATTCCCGTGCACACCACGCCGCAGCGGCTCGCACGCGCGTATGCGCGTCTCGTCGACTACAACCTCGGGCGGCAACTGCTGATGCAAACGCCCGAGGGCACGCCGCTGCAGCCGGCCGAGTGCGTTGCATCGGCACAGGCCGACGCGCGCCGGATGGTCGAAGCCGGCGAGCATGAGCTGACCGGCGAAGCCGCGCTGGGCTGGCTGTCCCGTTTCGGCCTGCAGGGCGAGCAGGCCGCCGAGCCGGCCGGCACGAAAGTCGTCGATGTCACGGTCAACATGTACGACGATGCGAACTTCGGCCCGGTGTTTCGCTATGCCGTGCCGCCCGCGGACGGCGTATCGGCGCCGTTCGTCGTCTATGGCCTGCCGCCGCTGAACACCGTGCTTGCCCGCGCGGTGATGGAGCGCTCGCCGTATGCCCGCAGCACACCCGTCGAGCCGACGCTCGACGCATTGACGGCGCTGTCGCAGGTCGTCTGCGACGTGCGTGAAGTCGTTGCGATGTCGGTCACGCTGCGCGTGCTATCCGACCGTGCGCAAGTGATTGCACCGCGTATCACGCTGGCCACGGGCCGCAGCCGGCTCGCGATCATGCCGTATCCGCGCCACCTCGAACAGACGCTCGAGTGGCGCGGCGAGACGGTGACGATCCGCCCGATCCGTCCGGAAGACGAGGCCGCGCATAACGAGCTGCTCGGCGCGATGACACCGGACGATCTGCGGATGCGATTCTTCGGTGCGGTGCGCAGCTTCGATCATTCGCAGGTGGCGCGCATGACGCAGATCGATTACGACCGTGAGATGGCCTTCATCGTGTCGTTCACCGACGTGTCCGGACGCGACCACACGCTCGCGGTGGCGCGCGCCGTGGCCGATCCCGACAACGAGACGGCGGAGTTCGCGATCGCGGTACGACCCGACCAGAAGGGCAAGGGGCTTGGCCGGCTGATGATGAACCGGATCATCGACTACGCGCGTTCGCGCGGAACCGCATGGATGATCGGCGAGGCGCTGCGCGAGAACTCGGCGATGATCGCGCTTGCGAAGTCGTGCGGTTTCGCCGTGTCGACGACGGAGGAGCCCGGCGTCGTCGGCTTCAGGATGAAGCTGCAGCCGTAGCGTCCGTCGGCGGCTCGGCGCGTACGGACGCCATAAGCCGTCGATGTCCCCGGCTTCCCGGCACGCTGCGGATGTTTCCGGTCACGAATGCCGGGCATTCGAACCGGTCTCGCGAGCGAAACGACGGCGAACGTGTCGCTGTCTGTTCGCGATGGAAACAACGACGCGCATACGGCAGGTATCGCGAGACGCGTTTCGTTTACCGCGATATCGGTCCCGCAGCGCAGTTTTCCGCGAGGTACCCACACGTATTTGCCGCCGTATTTCAGCCTCGAAAATTCGAGCCTGCCCAAAAGGTGAGATTTTTCGGGAGCCGCCGGTGAGCTTCTCCGGGATGGTCGAGGTGAGCCGATACGGGAGCATTCGGTGAGCCTTCCCGGGAGTGGCCGGTGAGTACCTGCGGGAGGTGTCGGTGAGCCTTTCCGGGGCGCATCGGTGAGGGGCTGCGGGACGTGCCGGTGAGCACATCCGGGAGACTTCGGTGAGGGTTTCCGGGAGCCTTGGTGAGCTTTTTCGGGAGGGGTGGGTGAGCGCTTGCGGGACGCCAAGGTGAGGCTTTTCGGGAGTGTCCGGACGCACGGCTAGCGCAAGCGCAACGCCGGCCAAGGTCGGCGTCATGCAGGGCGCGGGCACGCATGAACCGTGCCCGCACTTACATTCAGGCAGCGAGTTTCGCCGCCGCGTCGTTCACCTGGTCACGCGAAATCGCGAGTTCCTCGAGGTGCGGATCGGCATAGACGGCGCCGGTTTCGCGCTCGAGGCGGGCGATCGTCAGCGCGCAGCGCGCGATGTCCTTCGGCATCGCGATGAAGCGCTTGACCGATTCGCCGGACGTGAATGCTTCGAACAGCGCGCCGCGCACGTCGTCCGGAAGCGTCTTGGTCCATTGGTACGGCTTGCCGTTGAACGTGATCGTCGGCGGCAGCGTGCGTTCCTTCTTGGTCGCCGTGATGAGCCCGTAGGTGCGGGCCGCGTCGCCGATCTGCTCGGGCGAGAAGAGCTCGTCGGGCGTGATGTCGAACTGCTCGATGTAGTTCTCGATCGCCTGCATCGCGGCGGCACGATCGTCGCGCTTCTTCTGCGCGCGCGCGACGATATCGCGCAGTTCGTCCGCCTCCTCGGGCGTGATCGTGAAGCTTGCCTGCTTCTGCTGAAGTTCGGAGAAACGCTGGAATTCTTGATCGTTCAGAAGTTTGGCCATGACATCCATCGGACACGACGGCCGCGACAACCGGCCGCCGTAGTTTTTGAGAGGGCCGCTATTCTAGCGTAGCGCCGTGGACGCACGATATGGCACCGTCCGTCGCGCCTCGCGCTTCGCACCGGCGTGATCGCGGGCGGCCGGGATCGGCGCGATCGCGCCGTACCCGGTGCGTTCCGACGAGCCTGCGTGTCGGCAGGGTCGGCTATGTCAGCAGGTTTCGGCGCGGCACATCGACAGATGGGCGGCCGTTTCGCGCAACCCTTCGACGACCGCGTCGACCGATGGCGCCATGTGCGCATCGATCCGGCGCATGTACGGGCAGGTCAGCACCGCGATCGCATGGCCGGACGGCCCGAGGATCGGCGCGGTCAGGTCGGTCACGCCGTACGCCTGGCGGCTGTCCTGGCGCAGGTAGCCGGCCTGCCGGATGGACTGGCACGCGTACGCGAGTTCCTGCTCGTTCAGCGGCGCTTCGCCCTTGACCTTGCGGTGCTCCGCGAGCATGTGCGCGCGCTGCTCGGCGCCCTGGAACGACAGCATGACCCGCCCCGATGCCGTATCGGCGAGCCCGATGCGCGAGCCGAGCCGGACCGACACCCCCCACGGGCCGGGCCCGTCGACTTGCGCGATCACGAGCAGGTTGCCGCGATCGTAGACGGACAGGTGGCACGATTGTTCGGAGGAATCGGCGAAGCGCTGCATCGGCGGCAGCGCCTCGGCGATCAGCCGGCTCATCGGCGGATGCCGGTGCGCGAGCGAGAACAGCTTGAGGCTGAGCGTATAGCGGTCGCCGCCGGTCGAGCGCATCACGTAGCGGCGCGCGACGAGGCGTTCGAGCATCCGGTAGATCTCGCTCGCATTGCGGCCGAGTTCCTTCGTGATTTCGGTGCGGGTGAGGCCTTCTTTCTGCTCCGACAGGAGTTCGAGGATGTCGAGACCCTTGTCGAGCGCGGGTGCGCGATAACGGTCGATTGCGCCCATCGATTCCCGTGCGTCGCAGCCGGGAAGCAGGTCGTTGGTTGTTTGCATTGTCGGTGTGAGGTTGGGGGATGACTGTCGATCGATTGGCGACGCACGCTGACCGATTCTGCACTTCGCCTGTGTCGGGCTCGCGTGTGGCGACGCACGCCATCCGTTCGAGCTTAACAACAAACAATTAGTGTGCAATGCAGCGTCTTTTTACCGATCGTTACCTGACAAGAACGGATCAATTCGTTTTGAGGATGACAGGGAAGCCCCGAATACCCGGTATTCATGACAGGTGGCACCGGTTCAAGGTATTCGAAAGGAACTCGGGCGGCGGCGCCGTCCGCGATGCTGCGCCGCAGCGCCCGCGGGGGCACCAATAGTCGGTATCCGTCGCGCGTCATTTCATCGCGCGCGGCCGATGGTACAAAGACTGGCGGGCCAGCGATGGTGCGGCCGCGCGTGACGCCGGCCGGTACGGGCCGGGCCATGTCGCGGGTGCCGGGCCGTCGTCGCCGATGCGCAGACCGGCGGCCGCCCGTTCGATGCGCGCCATACTTCCGTGTGGTGCCACGATCGCTGCGCCCGCGCGACCCTCGCGCGTCGAACGGCATGCCGGATGCGGCGCCGACGCGCGCAATCGACGATCGACAATCAGTCCGGCACGTGGCCGCGAAGGGCCGCGTTGGCCGGTATCCTGTCCCATTCGACAACAGAGGTTGAGCACGATGAAACTGCTTCGCTATGGCCCGTCCGGCCAGGAAAAGCCCGGTATTCTCGACGCGGACGGCCGGATTCGCGACCTGTCGGCGCATGTGCCGGATCTGTCCGGCGATGTGCTGTCCGACGCGGGTCTTGCGCGTCTGCGTGCAATCGATCCGGCCACGCTGCCGCTCGTGTCGGGCGAGCCGCGCATCGGCGCGTGCGTCGGCCACGTCGGCAAGTTCATCGGCATCGGCCTGAACTACGCCGATCACGCGGCCGAAGCCGGCATGCCGGTGCCGAAGGAGCCCGTCGTGTTCGGCAAGTGGACGAGCTCGATCTGCGGCCCGAACGACGGCATCGACATCCCGAAGGGTTCGGTCAAGACGGACTGGGAAGTCGAGCTCGGCGTCGTGATCGGCGCGACCTGCAAGGACCTCGACGAAGCGCGCGCGCTCGATTACGTCGCGGGCTACTGCGTCGTCAACGACGTGTCGGAGCGCGAATGGCAGATCGAGCGCGGCGGCCAGTGGGACAAAGGCAAGGGCTTCGACACGTTCGGCCCGATTGGTCCGTGGCTCGTCACGCGTGACGAGGTGCCCGATCCGCAGCGTCTCGACCTGTGGCTCGAGGTCGACGGCCACCGCTATCAGAACGGCAACACGCGCACGATGGTGTTCACCGTCGCGCAGCTGATCGCGTATCTGTCGAGCTGCATGACGCTGCAGCCGGGCGACGTGATCACGACGGGCACGCCGCCGGGCGTCGGGATGGGCATCAAGCCGTCGCCGGTGTTCCTGAAGGCCGGCCAGAAGGTACGCCTCGGGATCGACGGGCTCGGCGAGCAGTTGCAGAGCACGCGCAACGCGCAGTAAGTGCGTGCCCGGCGCGGCCGGATCGCGGGGCAATCAGCCGCGAGCCGGCCGCGCCGCCCGGCATCGGCGTGTTTGCCCGCGGCGAGCGTCGCGACCGAACCTCGATGCAGCATAAACAAGGACAAGGGCCCGATTCCGCGCGATGCGGAATCGGGCCCTTGTCGTTCACCCGCGTCGGTGCGAACCGGATCAGACGACGTTGTCCAGCTCGCAATGGGCTTCGAGCCGATATCCGTCGGGATCGACGACGAACGCCGCGTAATAGCCGGGGCCGTAGTGCTCGCGCTTGCCAGGCCCGCCGTTGTCCTGGCCGCCGTGCTCGAGCGCGGCGCGGTAGAACGCGTCGACCTCGACGGGCGACGCAGCCTTGAACGACAGGTGCAGCCCGGAGTCGGGATCGGCGGCGATGGGGCGAGCCGCATGCTGCAGCCACAGCACCGGCTCGGTCTCGCCGTACCCGATCGAACCGTCGTCGCTATACAGCCGCTTGTAGCCGAGCGCGCCGAGCGTGCTGTCGTAGAACGTGCGGCTGCGGCCGATGTGGGCGACGCCGAAGGAAAGGTGATCGATCATCTGTGGGCTCCTTGAACTGAAGAGGGGACGTCAGTACGGCAAACCAGCCTACAAGCACCATGCCAGCCGCTTGTAGCGGAGCGCGCCGGGTGCGCTGTCGTCGAACACCCGGCTGCGGTCGTTGTGGATAACGCTGAAGAAAAGGCGATCGATCATCTGTGTCTCCTTGAACTGAAAGGGCGCAGTGCGGCCAACCGGTTTTTTAACCACCATGCCGGTTATGTTAGAAAGCGTCCGGATGCTTGTCAACCGGCATGCTGGTTAGATACGATCGCGTCATGAGCAAAACGCAACCTTCCGTCACGACGGACTGCCTGATTCCGGCGCCGCCGGAAACGCTGAGCATCGATTTCGCGAATACGCTGTATTGGCGCGGTGCCGACACGCCGACGGAGACCTTCGGGACGCTGGACGACCTGTTGACGTGGTGCCGCGAGCAGGCGGGCGTACCGTCCGGCCTGGCCGACGCGTGTCGGGTGCGGGACAAGGATGACGAGCCGGCGATGCTCGCGCGCGCGCTCGCACTGCGCGAGGCGCTTTATCGGTTGTTTCATGCGCAGGCCGAGCAGCGCGAGCCGCACGCAGACGATCTGGCGCTGCTCGGCGGCTTCCTGGCGGAAGCGGCGCCGCGCGTCGCGCTGGCGCGCATCGACGGCGCCTATGCGTGGCGGATCGGCGGCGCGGGCGCCACGCTCGCGGCGCTGCTGAGCCCGGTACTGTGGTCGGCGATCGACCTGCTTGGCGGCGCGCGGCTCGCGAAGGTCAAGCGTTGCGCGAACGACGCCTGCCAGTGGCTGTTCATCGACGACAGCAAGAACGGCAGCCGCCGCTGGTGTTCGATGTCGTCGTGCGGCAATCGCGCGAAGGCGTATCGCCACTATCACAAGGTCGACTGACGTTCCTCGTTACGCAGGCGCGCGCCGGCGCGCCGCATCCGGCCTGCCTATTTCACCGACAACTTCCGCCACAGCGTCGTCTTGCTGATGCCGAGCATCGCGCATGCGCGATCGCGGTCGCCGCCGCACGCGTCGAGTACCGCGCGGATCTCGTCGGCTTCCGCGCGACGGCGGCGTGCGTGCAGCGTCTGCGCATCGTCGGCGTCGGCCGCGTCGGGCGGGGCCGCGAACAGCTCGGGCGCGATCGCCTGCAGCGCGTCGGGATCGAGCGTGCCGCAGGCGGCGGCCGGGTCGTTTTCGTCGGCTTCCTCGGCCAGCTCCACCGCGATCCGCTCGATCACGTTCTGCAGTTCGCGTACGTTGCCGGGCCACCGGTAGCGCGCGAGCACAGCCTGCGTCGCGCCGAGCACGCGTGCGGCATCGTCGGCGTCGCGCAGGCGCTCGGCGAGCCGCGGTTCGCGTCGTGCGGCCTGCACGAGCAGCGTGGCCGCGAGCGCCGGGATGTCGGCGGCGCGCTCGCGCAGCGGCGGCAGGCCGACGTTCAGGATGTTGAGCCGGTAATAGAGATCCGCACGGAACGTGCCGGCCTCGACGGCGGCGAGCAGCGGACGGTGCGTCGCGGCGATCACGCGCACGTCGATGCGGATCGGCTCGGTCGAGCCGAGGCGGATCACCTCGCGCTCCTGCAGCACGCGCAGCAGCCGGCTCTGCAGCGACGGCGGCATCTCGCCGATCTCGTCGAGAAACAGCGTGCCGCGGTGTGCGGCTTCGAACAGGCCGGTCTTGCCGCCGCGCCGCGCACCGGTGAACGCGCCTTCCTCATAGCCGAACAGCTCGCTTTCGAGCAGCGCTTCCGGAAACGCGCCGCAATTGACCGCGACGAACGGGTAGCTGCGCCGCGCGGACAGCGCGTGCAGGCTCTGCGCGATCATTTCCTTGCCGGTGCCGCTTTCGCCGAGCACGAGCACGGTCGCGTCGGATTTCGCGTAGCGGCGCACGAGATCGCGCACGCGCGCCATCGGCGCCGATGCGCCGACCACGTCGTCGAGCGCGTAGCGCGCCGCGAACTGCTGCGTGGTGGGCTGCGAACGCAGTGCGCGGTCGAGGCGTTCGACCGCGCGCGATTCCTGGAACGTCAGCACGCTGCCCGACGTGACGCCGCGATCGACCAGCGGCCCGCGATGCACGACGTAGCGCACGCCGCGCACGGTCGCGAGCGCGTCGCCGTCCTCGCCGCGCAGCGTGCGCAACTCGGGGCGCAGGTCGACGAGCGCGCGGCCGACGGCCGCCGCGGGTTCGACCCCGAGCGCCGACGCGAGCCGCTCGTTGATCGCCTCCACGCGGCCGCGCGCGTCGAGCGCGACCACGCCGTCGCGCAGGTGCTGGAGCAGGTTGTCGAGCCGCTGGCGGCGGAACGCCTCGGCATGCGTCGCGTACGCGACTTCGAGCGCCGTATCGACGGCCTTGCGCACCGACGCGTGCGAATACAGGAACACCGCGCCCATGCCGGCGCTGGCGGCGAGATCGGTGACGAGGCCGGGGCCGACGATCGTCTCGATGCCGCGGTCGCGCAGCTCGTGCACGCAGGCTTCCGCTTCCTGCGCGGTCTGATATGACGCAAACTGCACGTCGAGGCCGTATGCGGCGACGAAACGGCGCACTTCGGGCGGCGTTTCGCCGGCGCTGACGAGCGCGATCCGCGACGCGTCGCGCCGGGCGCGCGCGAGCGCCTGCATCACGTCGAAGCCGGTCGGCGACACGACCACCACGGGCACCTGCGCACGCGTCTTCAGGAAGCCGCCGTTCGAGCCGGCCGCGACGATCACGTCGGGCCGCGCGGTGCCGGCCTCGGCGATCGCGCTGAGCGCATCCTCATAGGCGCGCGTCACGATGCGCACGTCGGCGCGTTCGTCGAATTCGCCGGCGATCTCGCGAAAGAGTTCGCGCAGGCGGCTGATGCCCATCGCCCAGATGCGCGGGCGTGCCGCGCGATCCGCCGGGCCGACGGGCTTGGTCGAGGAGAGGTCCATGACGGTCGATTATGCGCGAGCGATTTCATTTTTGAAACTTGAAATTGCTGAATTGAAATCGCCGGGTGCCGCATCGCCCGTGCCGGTTGCTTAAGAATCAGTGGGTTAGCGACATTCCGCGAGCTGGCCCGGTCCTTGCTGTTATCAGGCATTCCATCAGGAGGCCGTTCATGAGCAACACGCATCTTCAGAGCGCCGGCGCGAAATTCCGCGCGGCAGTCGCGGCCGAGCAGCCGCTGCAGGTGGTCGGCGCGATCACCGCGTACGCGGCCAAGATGGCGCAGGCCGTCGGCTTCAAGGCCGTGTACCTGTCGGGTGGCGGCGTCGCCGCGAACTCGCTCGGGATCCCCGACCTCGGCATCAGCACGATGGAAGACGTGCTGATCGACGCGAACCGGATCACCAACGCGACCGACCTGCCGCTGCTGGTCGACATCGATACGGGCTGGGGCGGCGCGTTCAACATCGCGCGCACGGTGCGCTCGTTCATCAAGGCCGGCGTCGCGGCCGTGCACATGGAAGACCAGGTCGGCCAGAAGCGCTGCGGCCACCGTCCGGGCAAGGAAGTCGTGCCGACCGACGAAATGGCCGACCGCATCAAGGCCGCGGTCGATGCCCGCACCGACGACCAGTTCGTGATCATGGCGCGCACCGACGCGGCCGCGGCCGAAGGGATCGACTCGGCGATCGAGCGCGCGGTGGCTTACGTCGAAGCCGGCGCGGACATGATCTTCCCGGAAGCGATGAAGACGCTCGACGACTATCGCCGCTTCAAGGCGGCCGTGAAGGTGCCGATCCTCGCGAACCTGACCGAGTTCGGTTCGACGCCGTTCTTCACCACCGACGAACTGCGCGAGGCGAACGTCGACATCGCGCTGTACTGCTGCGGCGCGTATCGCGCGATGAACAAGGCCGCGCTGAATTTCTACGAGACGGTGCGTCGCGACGGCACGCAGAAGGCGGCCGTGCCGACCATGCAGACGCGCGCCGAGCTGTACGACTTCCTCGGTTATCACGAATACGAGCGCAAGCTCGACGAGCTGTTCGCGCAGGGCAAGAAGTAACGCGGCCCGCGTGCCGGGCACGATTCCCGGAACGACTTGCATGAAACCGGGCCGCGCGCACCTGTGCCGCGCCCGGCGGACATGACACCCCCGATACATATTGGAGAACGGAAAGATGAGCGAGACGAAAGACGCAGCAGCACCGGCCGCCGCAGGCGCATTCAAGCCGAAGAAGTCGGTGGCGCTGTCGGGCGTGACGGCCGGCAACACGGCGCTGTGCACGGTCGGCAAGACCGGCAACGACCTGCACTATCGCGGCTACGACATTCTCGACGTCGCCGAGTCGTGCGAATTCGAGGAAATCGCGCACCTGCTCGTTCACGGCACGCTGCCGAACCTGACCGAACTGGCCGCGTACAAGACCAAGCTGCGCGCGCTGCGCGGCCTGCCGAACGCGCTGAAGGCCGCGCTCGAGCAGATCCCGGCGTCCGCGCACCCGATGGACGTGATGCGCACGGGCGTGTCGGTGCTCGGCACCGTGCTGCCGGAGAAGGACGACCACAACCTGCCGGGCGCGCGCGACATCGCCGACCGCCTGATGGCATCGCTCGGTTCGATGCTGCTGTACTGGTATCACTTCTCGCATAACGGCAAGCGCATCGAGACGGAAACCGACGACGACTCGATCGGCGGCCACTTCCTGCACCTGCTGCACGGCAAGACGCCGTCGAAGTCGTGGGTCGAGGCGATGCACACGTCGCTGATCCTGTACGCGGAGCACGAATTCAACGCGTCGACGTTCACCGGCCGCGTGATCGCGGGCACGGGCTCGGACATCTACTCGGCGATCACCGGCGCGATCGGCGCGCTGCGCGGGCCGAAGCACGGCGGCGCGAACGAAGTCGCGTATGAAATCCAGAGCCGCTACAGCTCGCCGGACGACGCCGAAGCCGACATCCGCCGCCGCGTCGAGAACAAGGAAGTCGTGATCGGCTTCGGCCACCCGGTCTACACGATCTCCGATCCGCGCAACAAGGTGATCAAGGGCGTCGCGCACAAGCTGTCGAAGGAAGCGGGCGACCTGAAGCTGTACAACATCGCCGAGCGCCTCGAATCGGTGATGTGGGAAGCGAAGAAGATGTTCCCGAACCTCGACTGGTTCAGCGCGGTGTCGTATCACATGATGGGCGTGCCGACCGCGATGTTCACGCCGCTGTTCGTGATTTCGCGCACGTCGGGCTGGAGCGCGCACATCATCGAGCAGCGCATCGACAACAAGATCATCCGCCCGAGCGCGAACTACACCGGTCCGGAAGACCTGCAGTTCGTGCCGATCGAGAAGCGCTGAAACGCCCGCCGCGCGCGCCGGCGCCCGTGATGCGGGCTGCCG
This sequence comes from Burkholderia sp. AU4i, assembly GCF_000466765.1. NCBI lineage: Bacteria > Pseudomonadati > Pseudomonadota > Betaproteobacteria > Burkholderiales > Burkholderiaceae > Burkholderia > Burkholderia sp. AU4i. The sequence goes on from NZ_ASSI01000075.1 coordinate 23,540, forward strand.
GCGCGCGCGGAACGTCTTACCCCGAATTCCGCCCCACATCATGAATACCGCCAACCGCAAACCCCTGCCCGGCACGTCGCTGGACTATTTCGACGCGCGCGCCGCGGTCGACGCGATCGCGCCCGGCGCCTACGACACGCTGCCGTACACGTCGCGCGTGCTCGCCGAAAACCTCGTGCGCCGTTGCGATCCGGCGATCCTCGCCGATTCGCTGAAGCAGATCATCGAGCGCAAGCGCGAACGCGATTTCCCGTGGTTCCCGGCGCGGGTCGTGTGCCACGACATCCTCGGGCAGACGGCGCTCGTCGACCTCGCGGGCCTGCGCGACGCGATCGCCGATGGCGGCGGCGACCCGGCGAAGGTGAACCCGGTCGTGCCCGTGCAGCTGATCGTCGACCACTCGCTCGCCGTCGAGTGCGGCGGCTTCGATCCGGACGCGTTCGCGAAGAACCGCGCGATCGAGGATCGCCGCAACGAGGATCGCTTCCACTTCATCGAGTGGACGAAGAAGGCGTTCGAGAACGTCGACGTGATCCCGCCGGGCAACGGCATCATGCACCAGATCAACCTCGAGAAGATGTCGCCGGTGATCCAGGCGCAGGACGGCGTCGCGTACCCGGACACCTGCGTCGGCACCGACAGCCACACGCCGCACGTCGACGCGCTCGGCGTGATCGCGATCGGCGTCGGCGGGCTCGAAGCGGAGAACGTGATGCTGGGCCGCGCGTCGTGGATGCGCCTGCCCGACATCGTCGGCGTCGAGCTGACCGGCAAGCGCCAGCCCGGCATCACAGCGACCGACATCGTGCTCGCGCTGACCGAGTTCCTGCGCAAGGAAAAGGTGGTCGGCGCGTATCTGGAATTCCGTGGCGAAGGCGCGGCGAGCCTCACGCTCGGCGATCGCGCGACGATCTCGAACATGGCGCCCGAGTACGGCGCGACGGCCGCGATGTTCTTCATCGACGGCCAGACGACCGACTACCTGCGCCTCACCGGCCGCAGCGACGAGCAGGTGAAGCTCGTCGAGACCTACGCGAAGGCGGCGGGCCTGTGGGCCGATACGCTCGCGAACGCGCAATACGAACGCACGCTGACGTTCGACCTGTCGAGCGTCGTGCGCAACATGGCCGGCCCGTCGAACCCGCACAAGCGGCTGCCGACGTCCGACCTCGCCGCGCGCGGGATCGCCGGCCAGTGGGAAGAGAAGGCAGGCGAGATGCCCGACGGCGCGGTGATCATCGCCGCGATCACGAGCTGCACGAACACCAGCAACCCGCGCAACGTGATTGCGGCGGCCCTGCTCGCGCGCAACGCGAATGCGCGCGGCCTCACGCGCAAGCCGTGGGTGAAGAGCTCGCTCGCGCCCGGCTCGAAGGCGGTCGAGCTGTACCTGGAAGAAGCGAACCTGCTGCCCGAACTCGAGAAGCTCGGCTTCGGCATCGTCGCGTTCGCGTGCACGACCTGCAACGGGATGTCGGGTGCGCTCGACCCGAAGATCCAGCAGGAGATCGTCGATCGCGACCTGTACGCGACGGCCGTGTTGTCCGGCAACCGCAACTTCGACGGCCGCATCCACCCGTATGCGAAGCAGGCGTTCCTCGCGTCGCCGCCGCTCGTCGTCGCGTATGCGATCGCCGGCACGATCCGCTTCGACATCGAGAAGGACGTGCTCGGCCACGATCAGGACGGCAAGCCCGTCACGCTGAAGGACATCTGGCCGACCGACGAGGAGATCGACGCGATCGTCGCGTCGAGCGTGAAGCCCGAGCAGTTCCGCAAGGTCTACGAGCCGATGTTCGCGCGCAGCGCCGATGCGGGCGAGCGCGCGGCGCCGCTGTACGACTGGCGCCCGCAGAGCACGTACATCCGCCGCCCGCCGTACTGGGAAGGCGCGCTGGCCGGCGAACGCACGCTGCAGGGCATGCGCCCGCTCGCGGTGCTCGGCGACAACATCACGACCGACCACCTGTCGCCGTCGAACGCGATCCTGCTGGACAGCGCGGCCGGCGAATACCTCGCGAAGATGGGCCTGCCGGAAGAAGACTTCAACTCGTACGCGACGCACCGGGGAGACCACCTGACCGCCCAGCGCGCGACCTTCGCGAACCCGACGCTGATCAACGAGATGGCGGTGGTCGACGGCGCGGTGAAGAAGGGTTCGCTCGCGCGCGTCGAGCCGGAAGGCAAGGTCATGCGGATGTGGGAAGCGATCGAGACGTACATGAATCGCAAGCAGCCGCTGATCGTCGTGGCCGGCGCCGACTACGGCCAGGGCTCGTCGCGCGACTGGGCCGCGAAGGGCGTGCGGCTCGCGGGCGTCGAGGCGATCGCCGCCGAAGGCTTCGAGCGGATCCACCGCACGAACCTGATCGGGATGGGCGTGCTGCCGCTCGAGTTCAAGCCGGGCACGAACCGGACGACGCTCGGCATCGACGGCACCGAAACCTTCGACGTGATCGGCGAGCGCACGCCGCGCGCCGACCTGACGCTCGTGATTCACCGCAAGAACGGCGAGCGCGTCGAGGTGCCGATGACGTGCCGGCTCGATACGGCGGAGGAAGTGTCGATCTACGAGGCGGGCGGCGTGCTGCAGCGTTTCGCGCAGGACTTCCTCGAATCGTCGCAGGCAGCCTGACCGGCGCACACAGGGATAACGCAAACATGGCTCACATTCCTCAAATCAGGATTCCCGCGACCTATATCCGCGGCGGCACCAGCAAGGGTGTGTTCTTCAGGCTGCAGGACCTGCCGGATGCCGCGCAGGCGCCGGGCGCCGCGCGCGACGCGCTGCTGCTGCGCGTGATCGGCAGCCCCGATCCGTACGGCAAGCAGATCGACGGGATGGGCGGCGCGACGTCGTCCACCAGCAAGACCGTGATCGTGTCGAAGAGCACGCGGCCCGGCCACGACGTCGACTACCTGTTCGGGCAGGTCGCGATCGACCGCGCGTTCGTCGACTGGACCGGCAACTGCGGCAACCTGTCGGCGGCCGTCGGCCCGTTCGCGATCAGCGGCGGGCTCGTCGATCCGTCGCGCGTGCCGCGCGACGGCGTCGCGACCGTGCGGATCTGGCAGGCGAACATCGGCAAGACGATCGTGGCGCACGTGCCGATCGTGAACGGCGCGGTGCAGGAGACGGGCGACTTCGAGCTGGACGGCGTCACGTTCCCGGCCGCCGAAGTGCAGCTCGAATTCATGGACCCGGCCGCCGAGGAGGAGGGCGCGGGCGGGTCGATGTTCCCGACCGGCAATCTTGTCGACGATCTCGCGGTGCCGGGTGTCGGCACACTGAAGGCGACGATGATCAACGCGGGCATCCCGACGATCTTCGTCGACGCGGAAGCGATCGGCTATACGGGCACCGAGCTGCAGGACGCGATCAACGGCGATGCGAAGGCGCTCGAGAAGTTCGAGACGATCCGCGCGCACGGCGCGCTGCGCATGGGCCTGATCGACACGCTCGATGAAATCGCGACGCGGCAGCACACGCCGAAGATCGCGTTCGTCGCGAAGCCGGCCGATTACGTCGCGTCGAGCGGCAAGCACGTGAACGCGGGTGACGTCGACCTGCTGGTGCGCGCGATGTCGATGGGCAAGCTGCACCACGCGATGATGGGCACGGCGGCGGTTGCGATCGGCACGGCCGCGGCGATCCCCGGCACGCTCGTCAACCTGGCGGCGGGCGGCGGCGAACGTAACGCGGTGCGCTTCGGGCATCCGTCGGGCACGCTGCGCGTCGGCGCGGAAGCGCAGCAGCAGGAGAACGGCGAGTGGACCGTCACCAAGGCGATCATGAGCCGCAGCGCGCGCGTGTTGATGGAAGGCTGGGTGCGGGTGCCGGGCGACGCGTTCTGATCGTTGCCGGTGGTATCGGCGCAGATGCGGGCGGCTTCGGCCGCCCGCGTCGTTTTCGTCAGCCGTGCAGGAAGCGGCGCAGTGCGTCGTGGCTCAGGCGGCGCGCCGTTTCGGCGATGCGCGCGCCGGGCACGATGTCGAAACCGTGCACGCCGCCGGGCAGCACGTGCAGTTCGGTCGGCACGCCCGCGCGGAGCAGGCGCTGCGCATAGTCGAGGTTTTCGTCGAGGAACAGGTCGAGCGAGCCGACCGAAAGGAACGCGGGCGGCAGGCCGTCGAGCCGCGTGGCGCGCGCGGCGGCCGCGTAGGGCGACACGCCGTCGATGCCCGGCGCGTGACCGAGCAGCGAGGTCCAGCCGAACCGGTTGTTGGCCGCGTGCCAGACGAACTCGCCGGCATGCGGGTGCGGCGTGCGCGTGCAGGTGCGATCGTCGAGCATCGGGTAGATCAGATGCTGGAACGCGAGCCGGTATTCGCCGCGGTCGCGGGCCAGCAGCGCCAGCGACGCGGCGAGTCCGCCGCCCGCGCTCTCGCCCGCCACGCCGATCCGCGACGCATCGATGCCGAGCGTATCGGCGTGGCGGAAGACCCATGCGAGCGCCGCGTAGCAATCCTCGATCGCGCCGGGAAACGCGGTTTCCGGCGCGAGCCGGTAGTCGACCGAGATCAGCGCGCAGCCGAGTTGCGTCACGAGCGACCGGTGCACCGCCTCGAGATCCTTCGCCTTGCCGCGCACGAAGCCGCCGCCGTGCAGGTGAACGATCGCCGGAAGTGGCCGCACGTGATGGTCGGGCAGGTAGACGAGAACCGGCACGTCCGGCGCACCGGCGGGGCCGGGCACCGTGCGGCGTTCGAGCGTGCTGCCTGCCAGGTCGGGCGGCGGCAGCGGCAGCACGCGTTCGCGCGACTGCGCGAGGTTGTCGATGCCGAGCGTGACGGTCGGCCAGGTCTCGAGCAGCGGGCGGATTTCAGGGTCGACGAGATGCAGGGTGTCCAACGCATGGCTCCATCGTGAAGGTGGGCGGTGCACGGCGGTCAGAGCACGCTGCGCGCGATGACCCAACGGTGCACCTCGGTCGGGCCTTCGAAGATGCGCATCAGCCGCGCTTCGCTGGCCATCTGCTGCAACGGCATTTCCTTCGTCATGCCCATCGCGCCGAGCGCCTGCATCGCATGATCGATGACGCTCGACGCCATTTCGGTGGCGAACACCTTGACCATCGAGATCTGCGTGCGTGCATCCTGCCCGGCATCCACGCGCGCGGCCGCTTCGTAGGTCATGAGGCGGCATGCGTGGATCTGCGTGAGCGCGTCGGCGACCCACCACTGGATCGCCTGGCGTTCCGCGAGCGGCACGCCGAAGGTCTTGCGCTGTTTCGCATGGTCGCACAGCATCGCGACCGCGCGCTCGGCGCGGCCGATGCACCATGCGGCCATCTCCAGACGTCGGTTCGCGAGCCGTGCCTGCATCGGCGCGAAGCCGGCACCTTCCTGGCCCAGCAGTTGCGCGGCGGGAATGCGGCAGTCGTCCAGCACGATTTCGTAGGTCGACAGCCCGCCGATCATCGGGATCCGCCGTTCGATGATGAAACCGGGCGTGCCGCGATCGACGATGAACGCCGACATGCCGCCGCGCTTGCCCTTGCTTCGATCGGTGAGCGCCATCACGATCGTCCAGTCGGCTTCGGGCGCGTGGCTGATCCAGATCTTCCGTCCGTTCAGCACCCAGCTGTCACCGTCGCGCACGGCCGTCGTCGACAGCGCGCCCGGGTCCGAGCCGGCGCCCGGCTCGGAGATCGCCATCGCGGCACGCGTGATGCCGCGTGCGTACGGGTCGAGATAACGCGCGCGCTGCGCGTCGTCGGCCACGTCGCACAGCATCCGCAGGTTCGGCGAATCGGGCGGCAGGATGTACGGCGTCACGGTCGTGCCGATCGCTTCGTTGACGCCGACCATCGCGACGGCCGGCAGGTCCGAGCCGCCGGCGTCGAGCGGCGCGTCGAGGCCCCACAGGCCGAGTTGCCGGGAACGCTCGTCGAGATGTGCGCGTTCTTCGTCGAGCAGCCCGAAGCGCTGGCCATCGGCCTCGCGGGCCATGACCGCTGCTTCGAGCGGGATCAGCTCGTCCTGCACGAAACGTGCGACGAGGTCGCGGATCATCCGGTGTTCGAGTTCAAGGTCGAAATTCATGGGAGTCGATGAGGGTGGGTAAAGGGAGGTCGATGCCGTCAGCCGGCGTTCGTGCGCGACACCGCGCGGGTGCGCAGCGTGCCGAGCAAGGCGACGGCGCCGGCCGCGAGCAGCGCGGCGTTGAAATAGAGGCCGCCGCGCATCGACCCGGTGGCCGTGTTGAGCACGCCCATCAGGAACGGGCTCGCGAACCCGCCGATCGCGCCGGACATCGTGATCGCCGCGATCGCGACCGCCATCGAGCGCTTCGGCAGCGCGAGCCCCGGCAGCACCCAGAACGCGGGCAGCGCCGCGGCGTGCGTGGCGACCGCGACGCAGAGCGCGATCATCAGGTGCGAAGTGCCGGTGGTGCTTGCCAGCCCGGCGAGCGCGGCCGCGCATGCGAGCATCGCCACTGCGCCGTGCCCGCGCCATTCGCGCCGCCGCTCGGTGCGCCAGCCCATCGCGAGCATGCCGACGATGCCGCACAGGTAGGGCAGCGCGGACAGCACCCCGATCCGCATCGCGCCATGCAGGCCGCCGCGATGCAGGATCACGGGCATCCAGAACACGAGTGCGTAGCCGGCGGCCGCGATCGCGAAATTGGCCGCGCACAACAGCCAGAAATCGCGGTGCGCAAGCAGCGGCCGTGCCGCGTTCGCGTCCGGCGTGCCGGCTTCGGCGTGCGCGTGCGCGGCGCGCAGCGCGGCCTTGTCGGCGTCCGACAGCCAGCGCGCGTCGTCCGGCCGGTCGTCGAGAAAGCGCAGCGCGACGAGGCCGAGCACGCTGCTCGGCAGCCCTTCGACGAGGAACAGCCACTGCCAGCCGCTCAGGCCGGCGGCGCCGTCGAAGAACGAGAGGATGGCGCCCGACACGGGGCCGGCGATCAGCCCGGCGAGGTACAGCGCGGTCATGAACAACGCGAACGCCTTCGCGCGCTGCCGCGGCGGATACCACGCGCCGAGATGGAACAGGATGCCGGGGAAGAAGCCGGCCTCGAACACGCCGAGCAGGAAGCGGCACGCGTAGAACTGCGCGGGTGTCGTGACGAACATCGTCGCGGCCGAGCCGAGCCCCCACAGCACCATGATCCGGGCAATCGTCTTGCGTGCGCCGATCCGCGCCAGCAGCGCGTTGCTCGGAATCTCGAACGCCATGTAGCCGATGAAGAAGATGCCCGCGCCGAGCCCGTAGACGGCGTCGGAGAAGTGCAGTTCGGCGGCCATTTGCGCGTGCGCGAAACCGATGTTGATCCGGTCGATGAACGACAGCGTGTAGCAGAGGATCAGGAACGGCAGCAGCCGGCGCGAGATCCGGCGGTAGAGCGCCTGCGTCGCGCGATCGCCGGCGGCGGCCGCGTGAGTGGAAAGGGTCGGGGTCATGGGCACTCCGTCAGAAGCGGTGGGCGATGCCGAGCGCGAACACCTGCCCGGTGCCGCCCGGTTGCGGCTGCAGGCCGACGACGACCGTGTTGCGGGCGTCGCCGCCGTTCTTCACGTACAGATAGCGGGCATAGAGCGACGTGCGCTTCGACAGCGGATGGTCGTAGCCGACGCCGAGCGCGGTCGCGTCGTTCGCCGAGCCTTTCACGTCGCGACGCACGACCGAGACGAGCACGCGATCGAGCGCGCCGACGTTGATCGACGCGCCGGCGCTCGCGGTCGAGAACGCCGGCAGGTGCGGCGCCGTGCCGACGCCGTACAGGAACGCGGCGTACAGCTTGACGCGCGCGAACGCGTAGTTGGCCGCGAACACGTAGTGGCGCGTCGTCGACGGCGAGACGACGGGCGCCAGGTTGCCGGCCGACGTGTCGCCCTGGAAGCCGGCGCCGAGATAGAGCCCGCCGACCCGGTACTGGAGCCCGGCGCCGTAGTTGCGCCCGGCCTGCGTGGACAGCGCGTTGGGCGTCGGAAAGCCGTACGTGGCCATCACGCGCAGGCCGTTCCAGTCGGGGCTCAGATACGACGCCGCCTGGTTGAAGCGCGGAATCGGCGGCGTCGTGTTGCTCGTGATCGTGTCCGTCGACGTCGCGAGCAGCGCGAGCGGCGACAGCCGTTCGTTGAGCCCGAACGGATCGCCGTCGTACACGATGTAGAACGCGGGCGTGTATTGGCGGCCGAGCCGAAGGTCGCCGTAGCGCGTGTTCTGCAGCGATACGTAGGCCTGCCGGTAAAACAGCGTGCCGCCCTGGAACGATCCGTCGGCCGGCGAGAAGCCGCTTTCCAGCACGAACTTCGTCGACGTGCCGCCGCCGAGATCCTCGACGCCCGTCAGTCCGACGCGGCTCGTCGACGATCCGCCGCCGCTTTGCCGCAGGCTCGACAGGCTGCCGATGCGGTCGAATTCGACGTAGCTGTCGACGATCCCGTACAGCGTGACCGACGATGCGTGCGCCGGCGTGGCGCTCAGCACGCACGCGCCGATCAGGAATGCTTTCCGTTGCATGAAGGTGTCTCCGTTCCATGTCTTGTTGTGGCGCGCCCGCGTTCTGGGAGCGGTTGCGCGCGGGGTGCTGCCGTTCGCGTCGGTTCAGCGCCCCTTGAATGCCGGCTTGCGTTTCTCGAGAAACGCGCGGGCGCCCTCGATCCGGTCCTCGCTCGCGTAGACGTCGGGGCCGACGTCCAGCCGCAGCGCGGCGGCCACCGGCAGCCCCTGGCTGCGTGTCGCGGTTTCCTTGATGCGGCGGATCGTGAGCGGCGCGTTTTCGGAGATCGTCTGCGCCAGTTCGCGCACGGTGTCGTCGAGTGCGGCGGCGGGGACGACGCGGTTCAGCAAGCCGATGCGCTGCGCCTCGTCCGCGTCGAAGCGGCGGCCCGTGAACAGCAGCTCCATCGCGATCGCGCGCGGCAGCAGGCTCGGCAGCAGCACGCTCGCGAAGTTCGCGCCCATCCCGACGCGCGCCTCGGGCAGCGCGAAGGTCGCGTGATCGGCGGCGATCCGCAGGTCGCACGCGAGCGCGATTTCAAAGCCGCCGCCGACGGCGAAGCCGTTGATGGCCGCGATGGTCGGCTTGCGCAGTTCCAGGATCAGCTCGTGCACGTTGCGGGCGAGCCCGCGCATCGGCCGCATCCCGCGTATTTCGGGATCGCCGAGGTCGATCCCGGCGCTGAAGGCCCGTTCGCCGGCACCCCGGATCACGATCGCGCGTATCGCCGGGTTGTCGTCGAGCGTGACCAGTTCGTCGCACAGGCGCCGGATCGCGTCGGCGGACAGCGCGTTGGCGACGTGCGGGCGATGGATCGTCAGCCACGCGATGCCGTCGTGGTCGTTGCGCAGGATCGACGGGGCGTCGTCGCCCGTCAGCGAGGAAAATGCGCCCGGCGTGGTCATGACGCGCTCCCGGCAGCATTCGCGCGCGTGTCGTGGAGCACGCCCGCCCGCCGCAACGCATCCCGACGGGCCGCGTCGATACCGAACGCGTCGAGCACGGCGTCGGTATCGGCGGCGAACGGCTGCGGCGGCCGGCGTATCGATCCGGGCGTACGGGAAAGCTTGGCGGGGATGCCCGCGCCGGTGTACGTGTCGGTGTCGACGAACATCGCGTTGCGCGCCGCCTGCGGATGGCCGAACGCGTCGGCGACGGTGTTCACCGGCCCCGTCGCGACGCCGGCCTGCATCAGCCGCTCGACGACCTCGTCGGCGCGGAGTTCGGCGGTCAGTTGCCCGAGCAGCGTGTCGAGCGCATCGCGATGCGCGACGCGCTGCGCGTTGGTCGCGAACCGTGGATCGTGCGCCAGCTCGGGCACGCCGAGCGCTTCGACGAGGCGCGCAAACGTGCGATTGTTGCCGGCGCCGGTCGCGACCGGCTTGTCCTTGCACGGATAGACGCCGTACGGCGCGATCGCGCCGTACACGTTGCCGGTCGCGACGGGAACCTCGCCCGTCGCCATCCAGCTCGTGCTGACCGGATGCAGCATCGACAGCGCCGTGCTGAACAGGTCGATGTCGACGTGCTGGCCGAGGCCGGAGCGCGTCCGTTCGACCAGCGCAAGCAGGACGCTCGATACGGCGCTCATGCCGGCCGCGAAGTCGACGACCGGAAACGGCACCTTGAGCGGCATGCCGCCCGGCTCGCCGTTGATCGACATGAAGCCGGCGAGGCCTTGCGCGACGGCGTCGTAGCCCGGAAACCGCGCGAGCGGGCCGTCGGTGCCGTATCCGGAGATCGAGCAGTGGACGAGGCGCGGAAAGCGCTCGCGTAGGCAGTCTGCGTAGCCGATGCCCCAGCGTTCGAGCGTGCCCTGCTTGAAGTTGTCGACCAGCACGTCGGCTGTCTCGAGCAGGCGGAACAGCACGTCGCGTCCGTCGGGATGCGACAGGTCGAGCGCGAGATTGAGCTTGTTGCGGTTGAGCCCCCAGTAGTAGCTGGAGAGGCCGTTCGGCATCGCGGGCCCCCAGTCGCGCGTTTCGTCGCCCTGCGGCGGTTCGATCTTGATGACGTCCGCGCCGTGGTCCGCGAGCGTCTGCGCGCAGAACGGCCCCGCATAGACGCGGCTCAGGTCCACCACACGCACGCCTGCAAGCGCGCCTTCGTTACTGCTGGTCATGACGATGTCTCCTTCGATGGGGATGCGATGCGCCGGCAGACCGGCACGCGCCGGCTGCACGGCCGTGATGCGTCGGGGTTCAGCCGCGTGCGGCAAAGAGTGCGTCGACCGCCGCGCGATGTTCCGGGGTCGCGTGCGCGAACGCCTGGTACGACGCCGACAGGTCGAGCACCGTGTCGAGGCTTGCATGGCGGCTTTCGCGCAGCAGGCGCTTGGTCAGGCGCAGCGCGGTGCCCGAGTGGCGGGCGATGCGGCCGGCCAGTTCGTGGGCGTGCGTGAGGAGGTCGGCGTCGGGCACGACACGCGACACGAGCCCGCAGCGCAGCGCGGCCTGCGCGTCCAGTGCATCGCCCGTGAACGACATTTCCGCGGCGACGGCGGCGCCGACGATCTGCGGCAGGAACCACGCGCCGCCGTCGCCGGGCACGAGGCCGAGGGCGATGAAGCTCTCGGCGAAGCGCGCGCGGTCGGCGGCGATGCGGATGTCGCACATGCACGCGAGGTCGGTGCCGGCGCCGATCGCCGGGCCGTTGACCGCCGCGATGGCCGGCACCTCGAGTTGCTGGAACGCCCGTGCAAGGCGCTGAATGCCGCGGCGGTAGCTGGACCGGATCGCGGCAGGATCGTGCGACTCCGATTCCATGAAGGCGCGCATCGCCTTCACGTTGCCGCCCGACGAGAACGTCGTGCCGGCGCCGGTCAGGACCAGCACGCGGATCGACTCGTCGCGGTTCGCGTCGTCGCAGCATTCGGTCAGCGCGTCGATCGCATCGGTGTCCGAAATGGCGTTGCGGGTTTCGGGACGGTTCATCGTGACGGTCAGGATCGGGCCCTGCCGTTCACGGATCAGAAAGGCTGCCATGATGTCTCCGTGTGTTCTGTGCCGCGGGGCTTCACGCCGCGGGCCGAAGCCTAGTATCGTCACGACGGTTGGCGGCGGGAAATTCCGTTCCACATATGTGGAAGGCCCGTCCCGGTTGCAGCGGAGAGGGCGGGATGAGCGGAAACGTGGTCAAGAGCGCGGCGCGCGTGTTCGAGGTGCTGGAACTCTTCAGCGCATTGCAGCGGCCGCTGAGCGTGCGCGAGATCGCCACGCGTTGCGGGTATCCGGGGTCGAGCGCGGCGGCGTTGCTGACCAGCATGAAGGCGCTCGGCTATCTTTCGTACGACGACGCAACCCACGCGTATGCGCCGACCGCACGGCTCGTCAACCTCGGCGAAGCGCTCGTCGATTCGGCGGCCGGCAGCCGGCGGCACTGGCATGCCGTCGCGAAACGGCTGGCGCTGCGCACGCACGAGGCGGTGGTGATCGCGGTGCAGAGCGACCTGTACGTGCAGTACATCGACGCGGTCGAGGGCTCGCATACGATTCCGATCCAGTTCTACGCGCCGATCGGCACGCGTCGCGAGATCTGCATGTCGGGGCTCGGCTGGGCGCTGCTGAGCCTTCAGCCGGACAGCACGATCCGCCGGCTCGTATCGCGCAGCATTCGCCGGATCGGGAAATCGGGCAGGACGATCGACGAGGACGTCGTGCTCGACAAGGTCGAACAGACGCGCCGGCTCGGTTATTCCTATTCGGCGCATACGGTCACGCAGGGCGCCGCGATGATCTCGATGGTGATCGCGGACGGCTGGAACGGCCTGCCGCTGGCCATGGGGGTGGCCGGGCCCGTCGAGCGGATCGGCGCGCGTCGCGACGCGATCGTGCGGGCGATGCGCGAGGCGCTGGACGCGCAGCGTCCGGATGCGGCGTCCGGCTAGCCGGACGAGGCCGGCGCACGCAGGCATTCGCATAGAATCGGGCGGTTTCGCCGCTCTTGTCCCGACTGCATTTCAGCGAGGCTGTCATGTCATTGAACGCGCCGCTTTCCGGCATCCACATCATCGAATTCGAAGGTCTCGGCCCCGGCCCGCTCGCGGGCTGGATGCTTGCCGGGATGGGCGCACGCATCACGCTGATCGCGCGCCCGGCCGGCCGCACGAGCGCGCCGGACGCATTGAAGGCCCGCGACGGCGACCTGCTGCGCGAAGGCAAGACGATCGTCGAACTCGACCTGAAGTCGCCGGCCGGCCGCGAGGCCGCGCTCGACCTGATCGCGCAGGCCGATGCGCTGATCGAGGGCCTGCGGCCCGGCGTGATGGAGCGGCTCGGCCTCGGGCCCGAAGATTGCGCGCGCCGCAATCCGAAGCTCGTGTACGGCCGGATGACCGGCTGGGGCCAGCACGGCCCGCTCGCGGCCGCGGCCGGGCACGACCTGAACTACGTCGCGCTGACGGGGCTGCTGTCGCTGTCCGCGCCGCGCGACGGCCGGCCTGGGTTGCCGCCGACCGTCGTCGGCGATGCGGGCGGCGCGCTCGGGCTCGCGTTCGGGATCGTCTGCGCGCTGTTCGACGTGCGCGGCGGCGGGCCGGGGCGGGTGGTCGACGGCGCGATCGTCGACATCGTGTCGATGCTCGGTTCGCTCGCGCTGTGGGCGCGCGCGAACGGGCAGCTCGACGGCGCGCAGCCGAGCCTGTTCCACGATGCGCCGTTCTACGACGTGTATCGCTGCGCGGACGGCGAGTGCGTGACGATCGGCGCGCTCGAGCCCCCGTTCTACGCGTTGCTGGTCGAACGGCTCGGGCTGACCGACGTCGATCCGGCGTCGCAGTACGACCGCGCACGCTGGCCTGCGCTGAAGGCGCGTTTCGCCGACGTGTTCGCGCAGCAGCCGTCCGCGTACTGGCGCGCGCTGCTCGAAGGCACCGACGTGTGTTTCGCGCCGGTGCTGAGCGTGGCCGACGCGGTCGCGCATCCGCATAACGTCGCACGCGGGATCTATCGAACGGACGAGAACGGCAACGTGCGCGCGCGGGTGGCGCCGCGGTTTTTGCCGCTGGCGGGGGATGAGGCCGAGTAGCGCGTCGAAGCGCGCGGTGAGGGAGCAAACCCGGCGTTATCTCGAGGGCATTCAGGACGGAGCCAAATCGGGTACCGAATAAGGTCTGGCGAAATTTCGATCGAATCAGGAGCGGACATGCCTCACACCATTCTGGCCAGCGTGACGGCGAGCGTTTCGGAGCTGAAGCGGAACCCGATGGGAACCGTGGCGGCGGGCGAGGGCTTCCCGGTCGCGATCCTGAACCACAACGAACCGGCGTTTTACTGCATCCCGGCGAAGACATGGGAGGCGATGGTCGAACGTCTCGAGGATATCGAAGACAACGCGCTCGTCGATTCGCGCGCCAACGGGAACATCGTCAAGGTCAAGCTGGTTGACCTTTGAGTTCGCGTTGCTCGAACCTGCGTTGAAGGCGTGGAAGAAGCTCGACCGCACCGTTCGCGATCGGTTCGAGGCGCGACTTGCCGAACGGCTCGAAAATCCTCGCATTCCTTCGGCCAGGCCGCGCGGTCAACTGGACCGCGACAAGATCGGGCTGCGCAGTGTCCGCTATTGCCTCGTGTACGACGTGCGCGAGGCGGAGGTCGTCGTGCGGGTGGTCGCGATGTGGCGTCGCGAACGCGATGCGGTCTGTCTCGCCGCGATGAAATGCCCGTGCGACACGCGCTGTGGCCTCGGCGTTTCGCGGCTTGTCTCGTCGAACCGGCCGGTGCCGCCCGTCAGGCCGTCTCTTCCGGCGCATCTGGCATCTTCCCGTCGCCGACGCGGTTGATCGTGCCTTGCGCGATCGCGACGAGCCGTTCGTGATCGCCGTCGATGACGAACACGTGACACTGGCAGGTCGCCTGGTGCCGGCCCGCGTACACGAGCTTCGCGCGCGCGACGAGCGTGCCGTTCACGGCCGGCCGCAGGTAGTTGATCTTGTATTCGGCCGTAATCACGCGCGGGCCCAGCACGAGCGCGCCGGCGAACGTCAGCGCGTTGTCCGCCAGGTAGCTGACGACGCCGCCGTGCACGAACCCGTGTTGCTGCCGCAGTTCGTCGCGCACGGGCAGGCACAGCGACACTTCGTTGTCGCCGATATGCATCAGCTCCGTGCCCAGCAGCATGCTGAACGGTTGCGCGCGCAATGCGCCGCGCGCGTGATCCGTGATGTCGGTCATCGAACTTCCTTCGCAATGAGTGCCCGCTTGCGCTGAACTCTAGGAAGGGGGCTGCGGATAAGCAAGGAAATTCGTCCGCATTTCGTGCAAATTCCGGCGCGATGCGACGCGATTATTGCGTCGAATATCGAAGATCCCCCGGTTTGCCGGCGATTCCGCGGGAATGCACGAGCAACGTGAACTTTGCCGTCTCCCGGTCCTAAAGTCCGACGAAGAAATGCCGCTAATGCCGGGGCATTGCCTCATCGTCCGCTTTCCAGGAATCTCCCCCATGTTCGGAAAAATCAAGCTCGCGTCGGGTCTGCTCGGCGTGTTGACCGTGTTCTGCCTTTTCCTGTTCGCGATCGAGGCGCTCGGCTTCTGGGCGCTCACGTCGACGCGCAGCGGCGTCGACGACCTGTCGAACGTCGCGATCACACAGGTCGGCGCGGCGAGCCAGGCCACCCAGCAGCTGCTCGACGCGCGCATCAACCTGTCGCGCGCCGGCACGCGGATGGTGCGCGGCGGCCCGAAGCCGGACGACATCATCCGCCATGCCGGCGCTTCGCTCGCGGAAGCCGACAAGGCGTTCGCCGCGCTGACGGCCGTGCAGCCGGTTGACGAGACCAACCGCGCGCGCGTCGCGGCGCTCACCGAGCGCTATCGCGCGCTGCGCGGCGCGCTGGGCGAACTCGTGCAGTTCCTCGACGCCGACAACATCCAGGCATTCCTCGACCAGCCGACGCAGAGCATCCAGGACGCCTATATCGCCGAGCTGCGCCGCTTCACCGACTACGGCGGCACATCGAGCCGCTCGGCGCTCGATACGATCGACGGCGGCATGCTGTGGTTCAAGTCGGTCGGCATCGTGCTGCTGGTGGCGATGCTCGTGGCGAGCGCGGCGATCTACGCGGCCGCGCGGCGCGCGGTCGTCGCGCCGCTGGAAGAAGCCGGCCGCCATTTCGAGCGGATCGCGCAGGGCCGGCTCGATGAAGTCGTGCGGGCAGACGGCGTGTTCGAGATCGACCGGATGCTGCGCGGCCTCGCGACGATGCAGACGAGCATCGCGGGCACCGTGCGCACGGTGCGCCAGGCATCCGATGCGATCCACCTGGGCGCGGGCGAGATCGCGGGCGGCAACGCCGACCTGTCGGCGCGCACCGGCACCCAGGCCGCGTCGCTCGAGGAAACGGCCGCGAGCATGGAGGAGCTGACGGCAACCGTCCGTCAGAACACCGACAGCGCACGCGCGGCGAGCGCGCTGGCCGATGCGGCGCTCGAGGCGACGAGCCACGGCGGCGGCGTGGTCGACAGCGTGATCGACCGGATGCGCGGCATCGCGCAGAGCTCGGGGCGGATCGCGGAGATCATCTCGGTGATCGACGGCATCGCGTTCCAGACCAACATCCTGGCGCTGAACGCGGCCGTGGAAGCCGCGCGGGCCGGCGAACAGGGCCGCGGCTTCGCGGTCGTCGCGGGCGAAGTGCGCTCGCTCGCGCAGCGCAGCGCGCAATCGGCGAAGGAGATCAAGGCGCTGATCGAGGATTCGGTCGCGCAGATCAACGGCGGCGCGGAGCTCGTCGAGCGCGCCGGCGAAGCGATGCGGACGGTGTCGACGTCGATCACGCGCGTCGTGCAGACGATGTCGGAGATCACCTCGGCGTCGGTCGAGCAGAGCGTCGGGATCGAGCAGGTGAACCAGGCCGTCACGCAGATGGATCAGCTCACGCAGCAGAACGCGGCGCTGGTCGAGGAAGTCGCGGCGGCGGCCGCGTCGCTGAACGACCAGACCGCGCACCTGATGCAGGCCGTGTCGGTATTCGAACTGGGCGATGGCCGTGCCGCGCGCGATGAACGCGCGGCGGCGTCGTTCGCCGGGACGGGTTACGAACCGGCCGGCAGCGCCGCGTAGGCGGTCGCGAGGTGGTAGGGCGTCGTCGACGGCATGTCGGCACGCGACACCTGCCCGTCGGCCGTCTTGCACTCGAACCAGCCGCGCGGATGCAGGAAGCGCGCGGCGAAGCGTTCGATCTGCCGCGCGAGCGGCGCGGAGGCCGGCGTGCCGCCGTGCGTCGCGAGCGCGCGCAGGTACTCCGTCTGCGCCCAGATCCGCTGCGTGCCGTCGACGCACGCACCTTGCGCACCGAGCGCCGCGCAGACGCCGCCCGTCTGCGGATCGACACCGTATTGCTCCGCAAAGCCGAACGCACGCGACAGCGCAGCGGGGAGCCCCGTTTGCGCGAGCCGCGCGCCGGCCGCATCGACCAGGTAGAACCACTCGAACTGATGACCGGGCTCGAAACGGTTGTCTGCCGCGCCGAGCGGCAGCTCGGCCACGCAGCCGGTCGCCGCGTCGACGAACGTGCGCTCGACGGCCTGCGCGGTGTGCGCGAGCGCGTCGTCGAACGCCGCGTCGCCGAAGGCATCGGCAGCTGCAAGCCACGCTTCGGTCAGGTGCATCAGCGGATTCTGCAGCGCCCCGCTGCCGGATGACGAGAAATCGGCGTGGCGCGCCGCATCGAGCAGCGCGTCGCCGGGATGCGGCGCGAAACGGTCGCGGATCAGCGCGGCGGTCTCCTCGGCCGTCGTGCGCGCGGCGGCGTCGCCCGACGCCGCATACCAGGCGGCACACGCGAACACGATGAATGCGTGCGTATAGAGATCCTTGGTCGTGTCGAGGGGCGCGCCCTGCGCGTCGACGCTGTAGATCCAGCCGCCGTGGCGCGTGTCGCGAAAGCGCCGGCCCAGCGCGTCGAACAGCGTGGCGGCGTGCGCGGTGTCGCCGGCCTGCGCGAACACGAACAGTTGCCGTGCGCACGCCATTGCGCGATAACGGGTCACGGGCAGCGGCGCGTGGGTGGCCGGATCGACGGCTTCGAACGGCAACTGCAATGTCTGGTCGAACCCTGAACCCCGCCAGATCGGCAAGACGACGTGCGCGAAATGGTGGCGCAGCTGGGCGGCCTGGGCGGAAGCGGAGTCGGAAACGGACATGACGGGGTTGAGCGCTGGGTTCGAAACGTGTCGGCGCGGCCCGGAGGATCGGCGCGGCCGGGGCCAAGGATAAAACATTCCGCGCGGCCGGCACCAAAAAAAGGAGATAAATCGCATGCTGAGCAACCTGGAACTCGTGATGCGGCTCGTACTCGCGGCGGCGCTCGGCAGCGTCATCGGCTTCGAGCGCGAGCGCCTGTCGTGGGCCGCCGGCCTGCGCACGCACATGCTCGTCTGTGTCGGTTCGACGCTGATCATGATCGTGTCGGCATTCGGTTTCGCCGACGTGCTCGGCAGCAGCGAGCACATCGTGCTCGATCCGTCGCGGATCGCCGCGCAGGTCGTGTCGGGCATCGGCTTCCTCGGCGCGGGTTCGATCCTGCTGCGCGGCGAGATCGTGCGCGGGCTGACGACCGCCGCGAGCCTGTGGTCAGTCGCCGCGATCGGCCTTGCGGTGGGGGGCGGGCTGTACGTCGCGTCGATTTCGGCGACGATCATCATCCTGATCATCCTGGCCGGCATCAAGCCGCTGGAGCGGCGCTATTTCACGGTGCGGCAGCGCCGCCAGGTCGCGCTGACGGTCGTGAGCGGCGCGCTGAACTTCGATTCGCTGCACGCGGCGCTCGGCCCGGACAGTGCGCGCGTGAAGCAGTTCATCGTGCAGCGTGCCGACGACACGGGCGAGCACGACGAGGTGCGCATCGCGCTCGCGCGGGTGTCGGCGCTCGAATACCAGGCGATCTGCGACAAGCTGCGCGCGCTGAAGGGCGTGACGCGTTTTGAAGAGGGCAACGGGCTACCGGGCGACGAATAGGCTGAATCGGCAACGGGGCATGCGACAATGGCCGACCACCGATTCCGTTCGACATCCGGTTCCGTGTTCGCGGGCCCCGCTATCCGATCTCCATGACCGAATCCGTTTCCTCGCCTCGCTCCCGTTCCCGTTCCAATCGTTCATCGGCCCGTTCCCGCCAGCGCTCGGCTGCTGCCGCGGGGAGTACGTCCGCGAGGGCGACGGCGCGGTCCGGCAGTGCGCCGGCCGCCGACGCGTCGCGGGACGAGCGCACGCTCGACCTGTTCGGCGATCCGGTGTTCGAGCCGGGCGAGCGCGCGCCGGTTGCGGTTCGCGACGAAGCGGGTGCGCAGGCCGATGCAGCGGCCGATATCGCGGACGATGTGGCCTCCGGGCGGCAGCCCGCGCTGGACGGGTTCGGTGCGCGGGAAGGGGCGGGCGCGGCGGCACATGCGGAAGCGGTAGAGGGCGCGGTGATGCCGGAACTCGCGACGGTGGCCCATGGCGTTTCGGTGCCGCAAGGGGAGGAGGTTGCAGATGCCGACATCGTGCCGGCGTCCGGGGCGGTTGCGATGAAGGCGGTCGATATTCCGCTGGCCGGTGGTGTTGCGATGACGGCGGTCGATGTTGCCGTGGCCGGTGGTGTTGCAACGAAGGCCGCCGATGTGCCCGCGGCCGACGCCGTCACGATGGTGGCGACCAGGCTGCAAGCGGCCGATGGTGCGGCGCCGAAGGTGACCGAAACGCAAGCAGCTGGCGGTGAAGGCGAGAAGGCTGTTGTCGCTGCCGCCGCCGTCAAATCCCGCGAAGGGCGATCTTCCGGCGACGCCGTGAAGGAGCGTCGCGCGTCGTCGGGCGGCAAACGTCGGGCGGCTGCCGGTGCAAGCGACGCGACAGCAGAGCAATCTGCGCCAGTCGTGACGAGCGTCGACACGGCGCGAGCGGCGGCCGGGGCGAGCCCGGCACCGGACGCGGTGTCGATCGTCGAGCCGCAGGCGTCGGCGGAGCCGACCAAGCCGGCAATTGCCGCGAACCCGGCGAACCCTGGGAACCCGGCGAACCCGGCGAACCCGGCGAACCCGGCGAACCCGGCGAACCCGGCGAACCCGGCGAACCCGGCGAACCCGGCGAACCCGGCGAACCCGGCGAACCCGGCGAACACGGCGAACACGGCGAAC
>NZ_ASSI01000076.1:0-74976 GCF_000466765.1 Burkholderia sp. AU4i
CCGGCCGTCGACGCGCTGCTCGCGCAGTGGCGCGACGGCCCGTCGCCGGTCGTCGCGCTCGTGCCGGCCGGCCGCGTGTCGCCTGCCGTCGCGCGCTTTTTCGGGGTCGAGTCGTTCGACGCGGGCACGCATGCGCACAGCGGCAACCTGACGGCTCACGGGCTCGCGTTCGTCCCCCAGGCTGACTACGATCCATTGCTGTGGGCGGCCGACATCAATTTCGTGCGCGGCGAGGATTCGTTCGTCCGCGCGCAGTGGGCACGCAAGCCGTTCGTGTGGCACATCTATCCGCAGGCCGACGACGTGCACCTGCCGAAGCTCGACGCCGCGCTCGCGCACCTGTCGGCCGGCCTCGCCGACGCGCCGCGCGCGGCGCTCGAGCGGTTCTGGCATGCCTGGAACGGCGCCGGCACGCCCGACTGGGCGGATTTCTGGCAGCACCGCGCCGCACTGGACGCCAACGCGGCCCGCTGGGCCGATGCGCTCGCGGCCGTCGGCGATCTCACGGGAAAGCTGGCGGAATACGCAAAATCTCAGTTAAAATAAGCGGTTATCCGACGGCCGACCACGCAAGCGCTTGCTTTTGGCGCCCACCGGAACGCGTCTGCTTGGCGCCTCACCCGTTGTGCAACGCTCAGGCACCTATTTATTTGATTTGATCAGGACAGTTTTTTATGAAAACCGCACAGGAACTCCGCGTAGGCAACGTCGTGCAGATCGGCAGCGACGCATGGGTCATCGCCAAGGCTGAATACAACAAGTCGGGCCGTAACTCCGCCGTCGTCAAGATGAAGATGAAGAACCTGCTGACGAATGCAGGCCAGGAAGCGGTCTACAAGGCCGACGACAAGTTCGACGTCGTCGTGCTCGACCGCAAGGAAGTGACGTATTCGTACTTCGCCGACCCGATGTACGTGTTCATGGACGCCGACTACAACCAGTTCGAAGTCGAAGCCGAAATGATGGGCGAAGCGCTGAACTACCTCGAAGACGGCATGGCTTGCGAAGTCGTGTTCTACAACGAGAAGGCGATCTCGGTCGAACTGCCGACGGTCCTCGTTCGCGAGATCACCTACACGGAACCGGCAGTCAAGGGCGACACGTCGTCGGGCAAGGTGCTGAAGAACGCCAAGCTCGCAACGGGCTTCGAACTGCAAGTGCCGCTGTTCTGCAACACCGGCGACAAGATCGAAATCGATACGCGCACGAACGAATACCGCAGCCGCGCGTAATCGCCAGCGATGCCCGCATCGAACAAAGCGCCCTTCGGGGCGCTTTTTGTTTGTCTTGCGCCAACAAGCGCGCGCGGGCAAGGCTCATGTAAAGCACAAAATCCACCGGTAAAGATATTCAATTTGTATCATCGGTAACTGTTTTATAGCGCCGGAGAAATAATGCTCGTTACGCGTTCAGCGGGGCATAAAATCAGTTTTTAATCTGACATGCGGCTGCGGCCCAGATGACCGACAGCCCGCCTCTCTTGACTCGACTCGCGTCCACCATGCCACACGCCCTGATTGTCGAAGACGATCCCAACAGTCTGTCCGGTCTCACCGCGCTGCTCGCCGCGGACGGCTTCTCGGTCGACACGGCCACGTCGCTCGCCGAAGCGCGCACGGCGCTCGGCCGCTCGATTCCCGATGTCGTGCTCGTCGACCTGAACCTGCCGGACGGCAGCGGGTTCGACCTGCTCCAGCACCTGCCGCAGCAACAGCCGAACGGCTCGCTGCCCGTCATCGTGCTGACGGGCAATGCGACGGTCGAGAGCGCCATCGAGGGCTTGCGTCACGGTATCTGGGACTACCTGCTGAAGCCGATCAACATTCCGCGCCTGCGCAGCCTGCTCGCGCGGATCCCCCGTCCCTACGAACTGATCGACGAAGTGCAGTCGTTGCGCGCGTCGCTGCGCCATCTCGGCCGCTTCGGCGCGCTGGTCGGCCGCAGCGACGCGATGCAGCACGTGTACGACATGATCGAGCACAACGCGCGCACCGAAACGGCCGTCCTGTTCTCCGGCGAAGCCGGTACCGGCAAGAAGCTGGCCGCGCGCACGCTGCACGACCTGAGCCGGCGCCGCAAGGGGCCGTTCGTGTCGTTCGACTGCAGGACGATCGCGCATGCCGGTCGGCACGGCGCATCGCTCGACAGCGTACTGTTCGGCCATGAGCGCGGCGCGTTCGACGGCGCCGAGCGCCGCGAATCGGGCCTGTTCGAGCAGGCCGGCGGCGGCACGCTGTTCCTCGACGAAATCACCGCGCTGCCGCTCGTGCTGCAGGAAGCGCTGCTGCATGCGCTCGATTCGCAGAACTTCATGCGGATCGGCGGCACGAGTTCGATCACGAGCGATTTCCGGCTGATCGCGACCACGCGCCGCCCGGCACGCGAAGCGGTCGCGAACGGTACGCTGCGCGAGGATCTGTGGTTGCGCCTCGACGCGGCGTCGATCACGATGCCGCCGCTGCGCGAGCGCGACGGCGATGCACTCGCGATCGGCGACGCGCTGATCGACGAGCTGAACCGCGAAGCGCGCGCAACCGGCCGCAGCACGACCGACAAGCGCGCGGCACCGGGCTTCGTGCGCGAATGCCTGTCCTACGAATGGCCGGGCAACGTGCGCGAACTGCAGGAACGCGTGCGCTTCGCGTACGACGCATCGGGCGATTTCATCGAGACGCTGCGCGCGGGCGAGCCGAGTTTCTCGGCCGGCGCCGCGCTGAACGGCAGCAGCGTGCAGATCAAGGTCGGCACGCCGCTGTCCGACGTCGAGGATCTGCTGATCCGCGCGACGCTCGATGCGGTCGGCGGTACGCGCCACCGCGCGGCCACGCTGCTCGGCATCAGCCCGAAGACGCTGTACAACAAGCTGCAGCGAATGAAGGTGAACTGAGCGGGCGTCGATGCTTGCAGGCACTGGCGGAATCAGACCGTTAGTTGCGCCAAGAGCATCACCGTCCCGGGGCCGCTTGACTCGTGACGCTACCCGTTTCGCACTTGCAGTAACCCATGAAAAAGCCGCGCAGTTGCGCGGCTTTTTGTTTCGGCGACCGGGGAATGGCACACGTCGCGCCATCCCCTCCCCGCTCATGCCAGTGCGCTGCTCAACAGCGCCTGCGCCTGCAGGTATTCGGGCTGCGCGATCAGCTTGTCCCACTTCGGTGCCTTGCCGCGCGCGCGCATCCGCTTGAGGCGTCGCACCGACTCGTCCGTTGCCCGCGCCTTCAACCCGTTCAGCACGACCTCGGCCGCGTCCGGCTGGTTGCAGACGAGCACCATGTCGCAGCCGGCAGCGAGCGCGGCGTCGGCCGCCTGCGTGAGCGTACCGCCTTCGCGCGCCGCTTCCATCGACAGGTCGTCGCTGAAGATCGCGCCGGTGAAGCCGAGCCGCCCGCGCAGGATGTCCTGCAGCCACACGCGCGAGAAACCGGCCGGCCGTTTGTCGACCTGCGTGTAGATCACGTGCGCGGGAATCACCGCGGACAGCGACAAGCCGAGCCAGTCGTACGGCGCGACGTCCTGCTTGAGGATTGCATCGAGCGTGCGGTCGTCGGTCGGCAGCGCGACGTGCGAGTCGGCCTCCGCGAAACCGTGCCCCGGGAAATGCTTGCCGCAGTTCGCCATCCCGGCGAGCGACAGCCCATGGTTCAGGCTCTTCGCGAGCAGCGTGACGACGCGCGCATCGCGATGGAACGCGCGATCGCCGATCACTTTCGAGTGCCCGTAATCGAGGTCGAGCACGGGGGTGAAACTCATGTCGATCCCGCATGCGCGCAATTCCGCGGCCAGGATATAGCCGACGGCCGTCGCGACCTTCGTCGCGAGCAGCACGTCGCGATCCCACAGCTCGCCGAGGCGCCGCATCGCGGGCAGCACGGTGAAGCCGTCGGTGCGGAAACGCTGCACGCGCCCGCCTTCGTGATCGACGGCGATCAGGATGTCTTCGCGCACCGCGCGGATCGAGTCGGTCAGCGCGGTCAGTTGCGCACGGTTCTGGAAGTGCCGCGCGAACAGGATCACGCCGCCGGTATTCGGATGCGCGAGGCGCCGCGCATCGTCGCGCGACAGGGCCGTGCCGACGACGTCGAGCATGACCGGGCCGGGAGTCGTTTTCATCGAATCGGGAATTCCGTCAGGAGGAGGTTCGGGAAACAGGGGCAGGCGCGGCGTCCGTCTCGGCGATCACGAACGACACCGCGTAGTCGCGCTCGTCACTGACCGTCACGCGCGCCGTGATGCCGCGGGCGGCAAGCCAGTCGGCCAGCTCGCCCGACGCGACCACGTACGGCTCGCCGCTCGGGTGATTGAGGGTCTGCAGCGCACGCCACGTCATCGGCCAGTGCATGCCGAGCCCGATCGCCTTCGAGAACGCTTCCTTCGCGGAAAAGCGCGTCGCGAGGAACGCGATGCCGCGCGCCTCGGAGCGGGCGCGGCGCGCATGGAACACGCGCAGTTCGTCGGGGCCCAGCACCTTTTCGGCAAACCGGCCGCCCGTGCGTTCGAGCACGGCCGCGACGCGGCTCACCTGTGCGATGTCGGTACCGATGCCGTAGATCGCCATGTCAGTACGCGCCGGTGTGGCCCGGCTGGGCCGGGTCACGCATGACGTGCGATGCGCAGCGGCCTTTCATCTTCACCGCGCGCCGCCATGCAGCGCGGCAACGCGTGCGGCGACCATGATCGCCTTCATTTCGCGCACCGCGTTGTCCCAGCCCGCGAAAATCGCGTGCGCGACGATCGCATGGCCGATGTTCAGCTCGACGATGCCGTCGATCGCGGCGATCTGCTGCACGTTCGTGTAGTGCAGCCCGTGACCGGCATTGACCTTCAGGCCGAGCTGCGCGCCGGCCTGTACGCCCGCGACGATGCGCTCGTATTCGCGCTGCTGCTCGGCTTCGTCGTGCGCTTCGGCATAACGGCCCGTATGCAGCTCGATCACCGGCGCGCCTGCTTCGTGCGCGGCACGGATCTGCGTCTCGTCCGGGTCGATGAACAGCGACACGCGCACGCCCACGTCGGCAAGCTGCTTGCACGCCGCACGCACGGCCTCGAAGCGGCCGGCGACATCGAGACCGCCTTCGGTCGTCAGTTCCTCGCGCTTCTCGGGCACGAGGCACGCGTCGTGCGGGCGCACTTCGCAGGCGATATCGAGCATCTCGGCCGTCACCGCGCATTCGAGATTCATGCGCGTCTTCAGCAGCGGGCGCAGCTTGCGCACATCCGCATCGACGATGTGGCGGCGATCCTCGCGCAGATGCAGCGTGATCGCGTCGGCGCCGGCTTCCTCGGCGGCGAGCGCCGCGCGGATCGGATCGGGATAGGTCGTGCCGCGCGCATTGCGCAGCGTCGCGACGTGGTCGATGTTCACGCCGAGGTCGATGGCGGTGGGCGTTGTCAGGAAGAAGCTCATAGGTTTTGCAGGTCGATCAGGATCTGGCGCGTGGCAAGCGGCGTACCGCCGAGATAGGTGTTCAGCAGGAAGCGCATCAGCGTCTTGCTTTGCGCAACCGTCTGGGCTCGATGGTAATCGTCCTGCTCCATGTCGAGCAACGTCTGCCCGGAAATGACCGGCCAGTGCGACGGAACTTCGTCGTCCGCGTTGCGCACGCCCCGCTCGGGATCGAACACGTAGCGGCGGTCAGGCTCGACCGCGCGGCGCGCGACCGTGCGGTTCAGCGCCATCGCGTAGCCGGTCTCGCGCAACAGCACGCGCTCGAACGAGCGCAGTACCTGCACCGCGGGCTCGCCGTGGGCGAGGCGCGTGAGGGTCAGCACGTAGTGGTTGAAGAGCGGCGGCTGGGGATCCTCGCGCGCGCAGAATTTCACGAGCAGCTCGTTCGCGTAGAAACCGCACAGCAGCCCGTCGCCGCCGAGCGGCAGCATCCCGCCGACCCACTCGGCGCCCGTCAGCGTGCGCACCTCGGATTTGCCCGACCACGACAGCAGCAGCGGCTGGAAAGTCTGCAGTACACCGCGCAGCGCGGAGTGCGGGCGCTTCGCGCCCTTCGCGACGAGCGCGAGCCGGCCGTGATCGCGCGTCAGCACGTCGACGATCAGGCTCGTTTCACGATACGGATAACTGTGCAGCACGAACGCCGGCTGCTCGGCGACGCGGAAATCGGACGTGCGAGACGTCGCGCGCCGCGCCTTGCGCGGCGGTTCGGGCGGTGCCGGCAACGGCGCGTCGTTCGCGCCGGCCGTCACCGCGTCTTCGGTCGACGTCAGTGCGTCATTCGTACCCATAGGCACGCAGCCCCGCCTCGTTGTCGGCCCAGCCGCTCTTCACCTTCACGAAGGTCTCGAGGTACACGGGGCCGTCGAACAGCTTCTCCATGTCCATCCGCGCCTCGGTGCTGATCTGCTTGAGCTTCTCGCCCTTCTTGCCGATCACCATCGCCTTGTGCGAATCGCGCTCGACGAGGATCGTCGCGAAGATGCGCTTCAGGCGCCCTTCCTCCTCGAACTTGTCGATCAGCACGGTGCTCGTGTACGGCAGTTCGTCGCCGGTCCAGCGGAACACCTTCTCGCGCAGGATTTCGGCGGCGAGGAAACGCGAGCTGCGGTCGGTCAGTTCGTCCTCGCCATAGATCGGCTCGCCTTCCGGCAGGTACGGCTTGATCGTGTCCAGCAGGCGCTTGATGTCTTCCGGACGCTGAGCCGACAGCGGCACGAGCTCGGTGAATTCGCGCAGCGTGCTCATCTGCTGCATGAACGGGAACAGCGACGCCTTGTCGGTCACGCGGTCGATCTTGTTCGCGATCAGCAGTGTCGGCATGCCCGGCGGGATCAGGTCGAGCACCTTCTGGTCGTCGGGCCCGAAACGGCCGGCCTCGATCACGAACAGGATCACGTCGACCGACGTGAGCGTCGACGTGACCGCGCGGTTCAGCGAACGGTTCAGCGCGGTGCTGTGGCGGGTCTGGAAACCCGGCGTGTCGACGAACACGAATTGCGCGTCGTCGAACGTATTGATGCCGGTGATGCGGTGGCGGGTCGTCTGCGCCTTGCGCGACGTGATGCTGATCTTCTGGCCGACGAGTGCGTTCATCAACGTCGACTTGCCGACGTTCGGGCGGCCCACGATCGCGATCATGCCGCAACGGAAACCGGTAGGAGCGGGAGTGTTCATATCGTTTGGGAGACAGGTTCGGAAACGGCCGCGCGGCGCGCGGCACGATCGATGGGCAATTCAGTGGTCGGCATCGGCCACGCGCGCCTGCGCGGCAGCGAGGCTCACGCCGCCCGGCGGCGTCTCGGAATCCGGTGCCGCCGTATCGCGCGTGCGCGCCGCCGTGCGCGAAGCGGAGTCGGTACCGGCGGAAGTCTTGTCGGCGGACGCGGGGGCCGAGTCGGCGGCCTGGGCAGCCGGCTTGTCGGCTCCGCGTGCGGCGGGCACGGCTTCGGCGGGTTTCTCTGAGGCCTTGTCGGGTCGCTCGGCCGGCTTCTCTGCCGGCTTTTCGGCAGCCTTGTCGATCGCCGGCTTCGCCGCCCGTTCACCCTTCTCGGCAGCTGCGTCGACATGCGCCGCGCGAATCGCGGCCATCGGCGCCGCGGCCGGCTCATTACCGGTCGCCGCGGTTGCCGCGGGCGCTGCACCGGCCGCCCTCGCCTCGCGCGCCGCCGCGCGTTCCTTGCGCTCCGGCGAGCGCAGGTCGAGCGCTTCCTGCACACCCTTCACGCCCGGCACGATTTCGGGTTCGACATGCTTCGACCCGCGCGCGTTTTTCGAGCGCTTCGGCTTGGCGGCCAGCATCGGCGCGGCCGCCATCACCTCGTCGAGCGCCTTCTTCGCGGCGGCCTGCTCGGCCGCGCGCCGGCTCGCACCGGAGCCCGACACCTTCACGTCGAGCTTCGGCACCGTGCATTCGACTTCGAATTGCTGATTGTGCGCCGCACCATGCGTGGCGACCACCGTGTAAGTCGGCAGCGCGATCTTGTGCCCCTGCAGGTATTCCTGCAGCAGCGTCTTCGCGTCCTTGCCGAGCGTGCGCGGATCGATGTGGTCAAGAATCGGGATATAGAGGCGCTTGATGACCCCTTGGGCGGCTTCGAAGCCGCCATCGAGGAATACGGCCCCGATGATGGCTTCGAACGCGTCCGCGAGGATCGACGGGCGGCGGAACCCGCCGCTGCGCAGCTCGCCCTCGCCAAGCCGCAGCCCGTCCGAGATATTCAGGGCCTGAGCAATTTCGTACAGCGACTGCTGTTTGACGAGGTTGGCGCGTACGCGCGACAGGTCGCCTTCGTCCAGCTTGCTGAAACGCTGGAACAAAAGGGCAGCCACCGCGCAATTCAGAACGGAATCGCCGAGAAACTCGAGCCGTTCATTGTGCGTGGCACTGTGACTGCGATGGGTCAAAGCCTGGCGCAACAATTCCGCATTGCGAAATTCGTAGCGCAGCCGGCTTTCCAACTGGGATAAGGGCATGTGCAGGAGTATAACGCGGGCGCCGGTCGGGCCGAAACGGCACGGCCGGACGCGAAAAGGCGTGACGAGGCGGTGTTACCGCCGGTTCTTAAAGTAGTTCGGCAATACGCGACGCGGCCCGTGCGTCGCGTATTGCGAGTGACCCGGATGCGATCAGTTGAAGGAACCGATGCGCTTGAGGTCGCTGAAGTTCATCCAGATGAAGAACGCGCGGCCGACGATGTTCTGGTCCGGCACGAAACCCCAGTAGCGGCTGTCCGCACTGTTGTCGCGGTTGTCGCCCATCATGAAGTAGTGACCGGGCGGCACCTTGCAGATCACGCCGCGGCTGTTGTACGTGCAGTTGTCGCGAAACGGATAGTCGTATGCGCCCATCACGAACGGCGGCACGGCCGGGTTGTTGAGGATCGCGTTCTTCTTGTTGCCGATCGTTTCCTCGAACTGCTTCGCGTAATTCTGGCGCTCGTCGTCGAAGAAATCGGGCAGCGGCGTTTCGGGCACCGGCTGGCCGTTGATCGTGAGCTGCTTGTCCTGGTATGCGACGGTATCGCCCGGCAGGCCGATCACGCGTTTGATGTAGTCGACCGACTCGTCCTTCGGATAGCGGAACACGACGACGTCGCCGCGCGACAGCGGGCTGCCCTGCGTGATCTTCGTGTTCGTCACCGGCAGGCGCAGCCCGTATTCGAACTTGTTGACGAGGATGAAGTCGCCGACGAGCAGCGTCGGCACCATCGAGCCCGACGGAATCTTGAACGGCTCGACGACGAACGAACGCACGACGAACACCGCCAGGATTACCGGGAAGAAGCTCGCGGTGTACTCGAGCCACCACGGCTGGCGCAGCTTTTCGTCGCGCAGCTTCGAACGCGTCTGCACCGCGTTTTCATCCGCGAAACGCTTGTCGATGCGCGACTGCTGGCGATCGAACTCCTCGATCGCCGAGTCGGCCGCCTTGTGTCGCTGCGGCAGGAACACCAGTTTGTCCAGCACCCACGCTACGCCCGTCAAGATGACGAGCACAAAAAGAATCAGCGCAAAATTCATAAAAGGAACAGTCCTGTTATTTGTCTTCGACGCGCAAGATCGCAAGGAACGCTTCCTGCGGGATCTCGACCGAACCCACCTGCTTCATCCGTTTCTTGCCTTCCTTCTGCTTTTCGAGCAGTTTCTTCTTTCGCGTGATGTCGCCGCCGTAGCACTTCGCAAGCACGTTCTTGCGCAGCGCCTTGATGTTCTCGCGCGCGACGATGTGCGCGCCGATCGCGGCCTGGATCGCCACGTCGTACATCTGGCGCGGGATGATCTCGCGCATCTTCGCGGCCACTTCGCGGCCGCGGTATTGCGACTGCGAGCGGTGCACGATGATCGACAGCGCATCGACCTTGTCGCCGTTGATCAGCATGTCGACCTTCACGACGTCCGACGAACGGTATTCCTTGAACTCGTAGTCCATCGACGCGTAGCCGCGCGACACCGACTTCAGGCGATCGAAGAAGTCGAGCACGATCTCGGCCATCGGGATCTCGTACGTGAGCTGCACCTGGCGGCCGTGATACTGCATGTTGATCTGCGAGCCGCGCTTCTGCTCGCACAGCGTGATCACCGAGCCCACGTAGTCCTGCGGCATGTACAGGTTCACGGTGACGATCGGCTCGCGCACCTCGGCGATGCGGCCGGGCTCCGGCATCTTCGCCGGGTTCTCGACCATGATCGTCGAGCCGTCGCTCTGCACGACCTCGTAGACGACCGTCGGTGCGGTCGTGATGAGATCCATGTCGAACTCGCGCTCGAGCCGCTCCTGCACGATTTCCATGTGCAGCAGCCCGAGGAAGCCGCAGCGGAAACCGAAACCGAGCGCCTGCGACACTTCCGGCTCGTACTGCAGCGACGCGTCGTTCAGCTTCAGCTTCTCGAGCGATTCGCGCAGCGCGTCGTACTGGTTCGCTTCAACCGGATACAGCCCCGCGAACACCTGCGGCTTCACTTCCTTGAAGCCCGGCAGCGGCTCGGCGGCAGCCTTGGTCGCATGCGTGACGGTATCGCCGACCTTCGCGGCCGTCAGTTCCTTGATGCCGGCGATGATGAAGCCGACCTGCCCGGCCGACAGCGATTCGAGATTGCGCGATTTCGGCGTGAACACGCCGACGTGCTCGACCGGATACTGCGCGCCGGTCGCCATCATCTTGATCTTGTCCTTCGGACGCAGCGTGCCGTTGACGATGCGCACCAGCATCACGACGCCGACGTAGTTGTCGAACCACGAGTCGATGATCAGCGCCTGCAGCGGCGCGGCCGGATCGCCCTTCGGCGGCGGCACCTTCGCGATCAGCGCTTCGAGGACGTCCTCGACGCCGAGCCCCGTCTTCGCGCTGCAGCGCGTCGCGTCGGTCGCGTCGATGCCGATCACGTCCTCGATCTCCTCGATCGCGTTCTCGGGGTTCGCGGCCGGCAGGTCGATCTTGTTCAGCACGGGAACGACCTCGACGCCGAGCTCGATCGCCGTATAGCAGTTCGCGACCGTCTGCGCCTCGACGCCCTGGCTCGCATCGACGACCAGCAGCGCGCCTTCGCACGCGGACAGCGAACGGCTGACTTCGTACGAGAAGTCGACGTGCCCCGGCGTGTCGATCAGGTTCAGGTTGTAGACCTTGCCGTCGCGCGCGCGATAGGACAGCGCGGCTGTCTGCGCCTTGATCGTGATGCCGCGCTCGCGCTCGATATCCATCGAGTCGAGCACCTGCGCTTCCATTTCACGGTCGGCGAGGCCGCCGCATACCTGGATGATGCGATCCGCGAGCGTCGACTTGCCATGGTCGATGTGCGCGATGATCGAGAAATTGCGAATATGATCCATTCAGTGCCGATCAAGCGAAAAAGGCGCGCTCGACGACCGCTGAGCACGCCTTGTGTAAGTCGGTGAAAAAACGGCTTATTTTAGCCGAAAAGGCCTTCGCCGGGCGGTATTTCCAACGCCGGCCCGCGCGGCACCCTGCCGGGGCCGCCCGCCGGGCATAGCCCGGTACCAGGCGCCGCCGCAAGGCAGCAGCCCGGCTTCAGCGCCGGGCCGCGAGCACGTCGTGCACCTTCGCGGCGTCGAACCGGTGGCGGCACACTTCCGCACCGTCCAGCAACAGCACGGGCACGTCCTCGTCGTAGCGGGCGACGAGTGCCGCATCGGTATCGATGTCGATGTAATCGACCGCAACGCCGAATTCGGCCGCCACCGGCGCCAGTGCGTCGCGCATGTCGTCGCACAGGTGGCACCAGCCGCGGCCGTAGAGCGTGAACATCGGCGCGTTATTTCTGGCGCGGCCGCACGGGCACGAACTGCGTGTTGTCGCCGCGCCGCACGAGTACCGCGACCGCCTTCTGCGGATCGAGCTGCGCGGTCACTTCGGCGAACTGCTTCGCGTTCGTGATGTCGGTGTCGCCGACACGCAGCACGATGTCGCCGCGCTGCAGGCCCGCACGGGCGGCCGGGCCGTCGACGCCGTCAATCTGCACGCCGTTCTTCAGCTTCAGCGTCTTCATCTGCTCCGCCGTCAGGTCGCTGACCGTCAGACCGAGCGAGTTGGCCTGGCGCGGCTTCTGCGGCGCGTTCTTGCGCTGCTCGGCCTTCGCCGTCGATTCGGCCGGGGTTTCCGCGATCGTGATCGGCAGATCGCGTGCCTGACCCTTGCGCCACACGCTGACCGTCGCCTTCGTGCCCGGCTTCGTGTCGCCGACCATGCGCGGCAGATCCGACGCCGTGTCGACCGAACGGCCATTGAACTTCAGGATAATGTCGCCCGGCTGGATGCCCGCCTTGTCGGCCGGCCCGCCCGGCTCGACGCTGCTGACGAGCGCGCCCTCCGCCTTCGGCAGCCCGATCGAATCGGCCACGTCCTTCGTCACTTCGCCGATCGCCACCGCGATCCGGCCGCGCGTGACCTTGCCCGTCGCCTTCAGCTGGTCGGCCACGCGCATCGCCTCGTCGATCGGAATCGCGAACGAGATGCCCATGAAGCCGCCGGTACGGCTGTAGATCTGCGAGTTGATGCCGATCACCTCGCCCTGCATGTTGATCAGCGGGCCGCCCGAGTTGCCGGGGTTCACGGCGACGTCGGTCTGGATGAACGGCAGGTAGTCGCCCGTGTTGCGGCTCTTCGAGCTGACGATGCCGGCCGTCACGGTGTTGTCGAGGCCGAACGGCGAACCGATCGCGACGACCCACTCGCCGACACGCACCTTGTTCGAATCGCCGATCGCGACGACCGGCAGGTTCGACGCCTGGATCTTGACGACCGCGACGTCCGTGCGATCGTCGACGCCGATCAGCTTCGCCTTGAATTCGCGCTTGTCGGTCAGCGTCACGTAGATGGTGTCCGCATCGTCGACGACGTGCGCATTGGTCATCACGTAACCGTCGGCCGACACGATGAAACCCGAGCCGACGCCGCGATTCTGTTCGGTGTCGGGGGGATTGTCCGGCGCCGGCGCGTTCTTCGGGTTGCCGCCGCCATTGCCGCCACCGTTGCCGGGCGCCTGCGGCAGCGGAATGCCGAAGAAGCGCCGGAAGAATTCCGACATGTCGCCGTTGTCGAAGCCCGGCGGGAGCATCCCGCGCGGGCCGCTGCTCGTCGGCACGTTGGCGGTGGTCCGGATGTTCACGACGGCCGGCCCGACCTTTTCGACCAGATCGGCGAAGTCGGGCAGGCTGGCAGCGGGAGCCGTCACCGCGACCGCGGTATGTGGCACGAGCGGCAGGCAGGCAGACAACGCCGCCGCCGCGAGCCATTTGCGCAGCGTGAGTTTCATCATGTCGGAAGCCGTAGCGTTACTTGGAAGCCTTGTATTCTATGGCAGACGCGAACTGCTGCAACGTTGCCGGCGGCACTTCGCCGAGCACGGTGATCCAGTAGTCGCCGCGGCGCTTCACGAGAACGTTCGTTGCACCGGTGCTGCCCGCGCCTTCCTTGCGCGTATTCTTTTCGGCCGGCTCGATGAAAACCGAGATCGTCGCGAGACCGTCGGTGAAGACGGCCTGATCGACCGGAATCGGCGGCTCACCCGCGTCGCGCGCGGCCATCGGCCGGCGCACTTCGCGAATCTTCTGGAAACCGGCAACACTCGGTGCGAGTTGCCAGCCCTGCGCTTCCATGTCGACCGTCGCGACCGGCGGGCGTACGACCGTCCAGCCGCTCAGGTTGCGCATGCCGGCCGCGATCGCGGCCTTGTCGCCGCTTGCGCCGCCCGTCTGCAATTGCGAGAAAGCGATCTGCTCGAGCACATGATCGTTCGCATCGAGCGTCTGCGAACGCAGCAGCAGCCCCGTGCGCGCGTCGGCCCACAGCTTGTACGTGAAGCGGTATGCGTCCTTCGGCACGAGCTCGACGACCTGCGCGTCGATCCCCGCGACGCGATCCTTGCCGAGCGACTTCGCGTCGTAGACGGACATCACGTGCTCGCCGCTCGCGCCGAGCAGCGCGGGGAACGAGTCGCGCGTCTGACGGCGCTCGACCACGCACAGCTTGCGCTCGGGTACGAACGTGTACAGCTCGTCGTTGTGGCGCAGCAGCTTGCGCGGCTTGCCGTCGAGGGTCTCGATGCGCTCGAACTCGCCGTCGCGGGACGCGACGTGCGCAATGCGCGACGACTGCACATACCCGCCGCGCTGATAGACGAACGTGCCTTCGTAGCTCTGCTGCTGCGCCGCTTGCTGGACGCGGTCGAGCCAGTCCGCGGCACCCTTGCGGGTCGCGACGGGATCGTCCGGTTGCTGGGCGCTGGCAGGAAGGGATTGAACGGACAACAGGGCGGCTGCGCAAAGCAGGAGGGCCGGCAGCCGCTTCCATCCGGAGATGGCTTGATTCAACTGCAATGTCCGCATCGGGTTTATTGGCCTGGCGTGGTGGTCACGGCAGCGCGGATCAGCGGCATCGAACCCGTGACGACGGGCTGCTGCGCGAATTGCTGGTGCGCTTCAAGGTATTGGTCGAGGCTGGCGTCGCGGATGATGTTGACGTCCTGCAGCCCCGGCTGGGTCGATGCCTGCGCAACCGTCACGCGCTGCAGGTTGCCGCCTTGCGGCGCACCGGCCGACGCGACCTGAACGGCGCCCGGGGCACCGGCCGTCTGCATTTGCGGGACGACGATCCACGTCAGCGTGGCCGCCGCGGCGGCAACCGCGAACGCGGGCACGACGCGCCGGCGCAGCGACAGCAGCTTGCGCGCGACCGGCGCGGCCGCCGGCGCGAGCAGGTGCGGCTCGCTTTCGAGCGCAGCCGACATGCGCGCGGTGAACGCGACGCTCAGCGCGGGCGACAGCGCCAGTTCGTCCGAGCGCAGCGCATCGCCGATCAGGTGGTAATGGGCCCACGCAGCGCGATCCGCGCGGTTGAGCTCAGCCAGAAACTGCCCGTTGTCCGGGCCATCGAACATTTCGCCGTCGACCAGCGCGGAAAGGCGCTCGCCGCGCGAGCACGCTTGCGACTGCGTATTGACCGACCCCATGATGCTCCCCATCTTGCACACCCCGTCGTGACTTCACGACTCTAACCGTAACTAGACCCCGACCCACGTCGCTCCGCCTGTCGCGCTTACCAGCGCTTGCCTTCGGGCGTATCGAGCAGCGGACGCAATTTGGCAGCGATTGCCTCGCGTGCACGGAAGATCCGCGACCGGACCGTCCCGATCGGACAGCCCATCATTTCCGCGATCTCTTCGTAGCTCAGGCCCTCGATCTCGCGCAGCGTAATTGCCTGGCGCAGTTCCTCGGGCAGCAGAGCCATGGCAGCGTTGACCGTCTCGGCAATCTGCTTGCTCATCAACATCGACTCAGGCGTGTTGATATCCCTTAGTTGGTCTGCGTCGGAGAAAGTTTCCGCTTCCTCCGCATCGGCCTCGGTCGAGGTCGGCGCCCGGCGGCCTTGCGTCGCAAGGTAGTTCTTCGCCGTGTTGACGGCAATTCGGTACAACCACGTATAGAACGCCGATTCGCCGCGGAATTGCGGCAGCGCACGATACGCCTTGATGAACGCGTCCTGGGCCACATCCTCGACCTCGGCGGGATCACGCACGAGGCGCGAGATCAGCCGAATGATCTTGCGGTGGTATTTGGAGACCAGGAGTTCGAACGCCGCCTTGTCGCCCTTCTGTACGCGTTCGACCAGAGCCTGATCGATTTCTTTTTCACTCACCTGACAAATCCGTTAACTAGGGATGCAACGCGGAGCGTCATTGTAACGTTCCCGCGCCGGACGCTGGTTACGGTACGTAACCGCGCCGCCGTCATGCCCGCCCCGCCGCGCCCGCCGTCTTCGCCAGCACGGAAAGCGCGCTGAACGATGCGGCATCGAGCGCATCGGCCGGAATCAGCAGCGGCCGGGCCCGCCGGGCACCCTGCCCGACCGACAGCACCAGCAGCAGGCTGCTCCAGTGCGCATGCCCCGTCACGCGGCCACGGGCCAGCAGGCGCCCGGTGCGGCCGAACGCCGCGATTTCCCCGAACGCGTCGATCCGCAGCTCGGCCGGCAGCCGGCGGGCACAGGCCCGTGCGGCGCATACGGCCAGCAGCGCGGCCGTCACGGCCGACACGCATGCGCCCGCGGCAGCGCCCGCGCGCGGCGCCCAGAACAGATAGGCCGACGCGGCGGCCGACGCGACGAACGCGGCCAGCACGACATATGACACGGCCGAGGCCCGCAACGCAAAGCGCTGCGGACGCCCGGCCGGCGCATCGAATGGACTCGTCAAGTGACTGCGGCGTCAGACGCGCTTGAACACCAGCGTGCCGTTGGTACCGCCGAAGCCGAAGTTGTTCTTCACGGCCACGTCGATCTTCATGTCACGTGCGGTATTCGCGCAGTAATCGAGATCGCACTCGGGGTCCTGGTTGAAGATGTTGATGGTCGGCGGCGACACGTTGTTGTGCAGCGCGAGCACCGTGAACACCGACTCGAGGCCGCCCGCGCCGCCCAGCAGGTGGCCCGTCATCGACTTCGTCGAGTTCACGACGATCTTGTACGCATGCTCGCCGAAGGCCGCCTTCACCGCGTCGGACTCGTTCTTGTCGCCCAGCGGCGTCGACGTGCCATGCGCGTTCAGGTACTGGACCTCGTCCGCGTTCACGCCGGCGTCGCGCAGTGCCGCGACCATGCAGCGGCGCGGGCCGTCCATGTTCGGCGCGGTCATGTGGTACGCATCGCCCGTCATGCCGAAACCCGAGACTTCCGCGTAGATCTTCGCACCGCGTGCCTTCGCCGCTTCGTATTCCTCGAGCACCATCACGCCCGCACCTTCGCCCAGCACGAAGCCGTCGCGGTCCTTGTCCCACGGTCGGGACGCGGTGGCCGGATCGTCGTTGCGGGTCGACAGCGCGCGCGCTGCCGCGAAACCGCCGATGCCGAGCGGCGACACCGTCGATTCGGCGCCCCCCGCGACCATCACGTCGGCGTCGCCGGCCTGGATCAGGCGTGCCGCGAGGCCGATGCTGTGCAGGCCGGTCGTGCAGGCCGTGACGGCCGCGAGGTTCGGGCCCTTCAGGCCGAACATGATGCTCAGGTGACCCGAGATCATGTTGATGATCGAACCCGGCACGAAGAACGGCGAAATCCGGCGCGCGCCGCGATCGACGTAGGTCTGGTGCGTATCTTCGATCATCGGCAGGCCGCCGATGCCGGAACCGACCAGCACGCCGATGCGCTCCGCATTGGTTTCGTTCACTTCCAGCCCGCTGTCCTTGATGGCCTGGACACCGGCGGCGATGCCGTAATGGATGAACGTATCCATGTTCCGGGCTTCCTTCGCCGGGATGTACTCCTCGGCGCTGAACCCCTTCACTTCGCCCGCGAAATGGACGGCGAGGTTCGACGGGTCGAACTTCGTGACGGTGGCAATGCCGGACTTGCCGGCGACGAGATTGGCCCAGCCGTCGGCAACATTATTGCCAACAGGCGAAATCAGCCCCAGGCCTGTAACAACAACACGACGGCGGCTCACGGTAACCTCTTTTCCATTATTGGATGACAAAAACAAAAGCCACAGTGGCCACAGGAACCAGCCCTGCGAGCCCTGTGGCTGTTAGTCCGTCCGGCGAGAGGCCGGCAGGATGGCGCGTCAATCGCGAAGATCGCGGCGACGTGGCGGACAAGCGCGAAAGGCGCCTGTTACGCCTTGACGTTTGCGCGAGCGTAGTCGATCGCTTGCTGAACGGTCGTGATCTTCTCTGCTTCTTCGTCCGGGATTTCCATGCCGAACTCGTCTTCCAGAGCCATCACCAGTTCGACCGTGTCGAGCGAGTCCGCACCCAGGTCGTTCACGAACGAAGCTTCGTTCTTGATCTCGGCTTCCGCGACGCCCAGTTGTTCAGCGACGATCTTCTTGACACGTTGTTCGATGTTGTCCATTACCCCTCCGAGGGAAAGTTCAGATTTACAAGTGCGCGCATTTTATCAGGTTTGCTGACGCCAAAACGCGCGTTGGCTTGATGGTCGATCAAGCGCCGATCCGCCTGAAAAACGGGATACGGCGCGGATGGTAAACGAAAATCGTTACGACATGTACATGCCGCCGTTCACGTGCAGCGTCGTACCGGTGATGTAACCGGCCTGCGGCGACGCGAGGAACGCGACGGCGTGGGCAATGTCTTCCGGGCTGCCGAGGCGGCCGAGCGGAATCTGGGTCTTGAGCGCGGCCTGCTGTTCTTCCGGCAGCGTCTTCGTCATGTCGGTATCGATGAAGCCCGGCGCCACACAGTTCACGGTGATGCCGCGGCTGCCGATTTCACGTGCGAGCGCACGGGTCATGCCCGCGACGCCCGCCTTCGCGGCTGCATAGTTGACCTGACCCGGGTTACCGGCCGAGCCGACCACCGACGTGATGTTGATGATGCGGCCGCCACGCGCCTTCATCATCGGGCGCAGCACCGCGCGCGACAGGCGGAACACCGACTTCAGGTTGGTGTCGATCACCGCGTCCCAGTCCTCGTCCTTCATCCGCATCGCGAGCTGGTCCTGCGTGATGCCCGCGTTGTTGACGAGCACGTTCAGCGCGCCGAATTCCTTCACCGTCGCGTCGATCAGCGCCTCGGCGGCTGCCGCGTCGTTGACGTTCAGCACCGCACCGCGACCCGTGACGCCCGCTTCCGCGAACGCCGCGGTGATCGCAGCGGCGCCCGACTCACTCGTCGCCGTGCCGATCACCGTCGCGCCCAGGCGCGCGAGTTCGAGCGCGATCGAACGGCCGATGCCGCGCGATGCGCCGGTAACGATCGCAACCTGTTTATCGAGAGTCTTGTCCATGAATCGAATATCCGTCTCTTGAGAAAAGGCGCCGCGTCAGGCGGTCACCAGCTTGAGCGCTTCGTCGAGCGACGCCGGATCGAACACCGACGCACCCGTCAGGTTGCCGTCGATGCGCTTCGTCAGGCCGGCGAGCACCTTGCCCGGACCGCATTCGATCACGTGCGTGACGCCCGTGCCTGCGATGTGCTGCACGCACTCGACCCAGCGCACCGGGCCCGCGGCCTGGCGCACCAGCGCGTCCTTGATCGCGGCCGGATCGCTGACCACGGCGACATCGATGTTGTTGACGACCGGAATCTGCGGCGCCTTCACGTCGACGTTCGCGAGGTAGTCGCGCAACTGATCCGACGCCGGCTTGAGCAGCGACGAATGGAACGGCGCCGACACCGGCAGCGGCAGCGCGCGCTTCGCGCCCTTCGCCTTCGCGATCTCGCAGGCCTTTTCGACCGCAGCCTTGTTGCCTGCGATAACGACCTGCGCGGGTGCATTGAAGTTCACTGCCTCGACGACACCCGCTTCCGCGGCTTCCGCGCATACCGCACGCACCGTGTCGTCATCGAGACCCAGGATCGCGGCCATGCCGCCCTGGCCGACCGGCACGGCCGTCTGCATCGCCTGCGCGCGAAAGCGCACGAGCGGCACGGCATCCTTGAACGCGAGCGCGCCGGCAGCGACGAGCGCCGTGTATTCGCCGAGGCTGTGTCCGGCGACGATCGACGGCGCCGGGCCGCCCGCCTGCTGCCACGCGCGATAGCACGCGTAGGCCGCGGTCAGCATCACGGGCTGCGTGTTGGCGGTGAGGTTCAGCTCTTCGGCCGGGCCTTCGGCGATCAGCTTGCCGAGATCCTGATTGAGTGCATCGGACGCTTCCTGGAGCGTCTCGCGCACGACGGCCAGATCGGCGAATGCGTTGAGCATGCCGACCGCCTGCGAGCCCTGCCCCGGAAATACGAATGCAAATTTCATATCGTCCCCAATTGAATCGATTCGGACGGCGCGCACGAATGGCGCGCCGGTGGGATCCGCGCGCAGCCGTCGCGCGCCGCGGATCAGTAGCGGAAGACCGACGCGCCCCAGGTGAAGCCGCCGCCGACGCCTTCGATCAGCACGTGCTGGCCGCGCTGGATGCGACCGTCGCGCACCGCGGCGTCGAGCGCCAGCGGAATCGACGCGGCCGACGTGTTGCCGTGCTGGTCGACCGTCACGACCATGCGCTCCTGCGGCAGGCCGAGCTTGCGGCAGGTGCTGGTCATGATGCGGATGTTGGCCTGGTGCGGAATCAGCCAGTCGATCTGCTCGGGCGCGAGATTCGCCTTCGCGAGCGCTTCGATCGCGACCTTTTCGAGCACGTTGACCGCGAGCTTGAACACGGCCTGCCCGTCCATGTGCAGGAACGCGCTGCCGTCGATCACGCCGCGATTGACGTTGCCCGGCGTGCACAGGATGTTCGAGTAGCTGCCGTCCGCGTGCAGCGCGCTGCCGAGCACGCCCGGCTCTTCCGACGCGGACAGGATCACCGCGCCCGCGCCGTCGCCGAACAGCACGCAGGTCGTGCGGTCCTTGAAGTCGAGAATGCGCGAGAACGTCTCCGCACCCACCACGAGCGCGGTGCGGTGCTGGCCGCTGCGGATGAAGCTGTCGGCGGTCGCCATCGCGTACGCGAAGCCCGAACACACGGCCTGTACGTCGAAGGCCGCGCCGCCGTTCTTGATGCCGAGCTTGTTCTGCAGCAGGCACGCGGTGCTCGGGAACACGAAATCGGGGGTCGAAGTCGCGACGATGATCAGGTCGATCGACTGCGGATCGATGCCGGCGGCCTCGATCGCGCGACGCGACGCCTCGAGCGCGAGGTCGCTGGTCGTGACGTCCGGTGCGGCGAAATGGCGCGCATGGATGCCCGTGCGCGCAACGATCCATTCATCGCTCGTCTCGATGCCTTCCTTCGCAAGTCGATCGGTCAACTGCTGGTTCGTGACGCGGTCGGGCGGCAGGTAGCTGCCCGTGCCGAGCACGCGGGAATAGAGAGTCGATTGGGCCATTTATGCTTTAGAGGATTGCGCAGCGGAAGGTTCGGCGTGATGGCCTGCGGCGGGGCTTGCATGGCCCGCGCCGCCCGCGTTGTGTTCGCCGTCGCCGAGCGACACCGAATTATCCGCCATCGCACGCGTGAGGCGCTCCAGCACGCCGTTTTTGACGGCATCATACCCGCGTTTGATTGCCCACTCAAACGCGTAGGCATCGGCCGAACCATGGCTCTTGATCACGAGGCTCTTCAGCCCCAGCAGCGCCGCGCCGTTGTACTGGCGGTGATCGACGCGCTTCTTGAAACGCATCAGCACCGGCAGCGCGAGCAGCGCCATCAGCTTCGACATCAGCGAACGGCCGAACTCCTCGCGGATGATGTCCGACAGCATCTGCGCGAGCCCTTCGGACGTCTTCAGCGCGACGTTGCCGACGAAGCCGTCGCACACGATCACGTCGACCGTGCCCTTGTAGATGTCGTTGCCTTCCACGTTGCCGCGAAAATTGAGCGTGCTGGCGCGCAGCAGTTCGCCTGCGCGCTTGATCGTCTCGTTGCCCTTGATGACCTCTTCGCCGATGTTCAGCAGGCCGATCGTCGGGCGCTCCTTGCCTTCGAGCGCGGCCACGAGCGCGTGCCCCATTTCCGCGAACTGCAGCAGGTGCTGCGGTTCGCAGTCGACGTTCGCGCCGAGGTCCAGCATCATCGTGTAGCCGGTCGGGTTCGGCAGCGCGAACGCGATCGCGGGCCGCTCGATGCCGGGCAGCGTCTTGAGTACGTAACGGGAAACGGCCATCAGCGCGCCGGTATTGCCGGCGGAGATGCAGGCCTGCGCCGCGCCTTCCTTGACGTGGTTGAGTGCGACGCGCATCGAAGAATCCTTCTTCTTGCGCAGCGCCACTTCGACAGGGTCGTCCATCGCCACGACTTCGGTGGCGGGAACGATGGTCAGCGCGGGATCGTCGAGGGCTTTCAGCTTCTTCAACTGAGCGCGAATCGCGCTTTCGATGCCGACGAGCATCAGGTGCGCATCGGGATGCGCGCGGACGAACTTGACTGCCGCGGGAACGGTCACGGACGGGCCGTGGTCGCCTCCCATGCAATCGATTGTGAGCTTTACGGTCATGGAATGCGACGAATTTCAGGCACAAAAAAGCGGCAGTTGAATGCCGCCTTTTTGTTGAGCCAGGAAAGTGTCAAGCGAACCAGTTGTCACGCGAACGGCAAACGTAGCGCGCAACGCGTGACTTGACGCTTAGTCGTTCTTCGTCTTGACGACTTTCTTGCCGCGGTAGTAGCCGTTCGGGCTGACGTGGTGACGCAGGTGCACTTCACCCGTGCTCGGCTCGACTGCCAGCGGCGCTGCCGTCAGGAAATCGTGCGAACGATGCA
Organism: Burkholderia sp. AU4i; assembly: GCF_000466765.1. Taxonomy (NCBI): domain Bacteria; kingdom Pseudomonadati; phylum Pseudomonadota; class Betaproteobacteria; order Burkholderiales; family Burkholderiaceae; genus Burkholderia; species Burkholderia sp. AU4i. The sequence continues at coordinate 22,121 of NZ_ASSI01000076.1, forward strand.
TGCCGCGCTTCGACGGCGACTTCTTGTTTTGCTGGACTGCCATGACTAACTCCTAAATAATTTTCCGGATTCTAACACAGCCCGATCCGGCGCTTAACTACCCTGGCCCAAAGCCTTTACGCCTTCCCGCGCCACAACTGCTTAGTGTTTCTTGGTGCCGTCACCGCCCTTCTTCAGCGCTTCCAGCGCTGCGAACGGATTCGGCCGTTTGCCTTCGTCCCCGGCTTCGTCGGACTCCTCGTCCGTCTCTTCCGCGGGACCGCTCGCACCCGACACGAGGCTTTCGTGAACTGCCGGGCAAACCTCGTGCTTGGGCACGAGCGGCAACGAAAGCAGCAATTCCTCTTCGATCAAGTCGACGAGATCGAACTGGCGTGAGCCCACGATCACATCGGCTTCATCGTCGTCGAGCGGAAATTCTTCAGCTTCTTCTTCGGTCGCGACGACCCGGTACGTCATGTCGACGTCGAACGTCTGGTCGTACGGGGTCATGCAGCGCTGGCACGTGAGCCACGCATGACCGTGCACCGCGAGGCGCAGATACGGCTGCTGCCCGTCGGCGCCGTCGTCCTGCAACTCCTTCTGGGTGAACCCTTCCGCCTGCCATGTGAAGACCGTGTCGCGATCTGGCGCGTCCGCAGGCACTTCGTTTAACATGCGCGGCAGTTGCGAGAGGTGCACCGCGCCTGCTGCCTGCCGCCCGCTGCGGGCGAACTCGAACAGGTCGACTGCATGCGGATCAAGTGGCGCCGCAGCAGGTTTGCCAGAAGAAGTGTTCATGTGCGCTCCTGCCTACAGGCTGACTTGCGGATCCGACTTGGTGCCGCTCGCGTACGGGTGACCGTACTTTACTTCCGAAGACCCGGCAGGCGCCACCACAACGGAAGCCTGCCGACGAAAAGCGGGAAAGCATACCTGTTTTACCTTTTGCAGTCAATCACTTAAGCTTGCGTCCGCAGCAACGCTGCGCAACACCCGACGACTCACCGATCCCACCGACCATGCCGGATACCGTTTGCCGCCCGCCGCGGCTGATTCTTGCCTCCAGTTCACGCTACCGCCGTGCGCTCCTCGAGCGCCTCGGCATCCCCTTCGACGTCGTGTCGCCCGACCTCGACGAAACCCCGCACGACGGCGAGACGCCGGCCGCGACCGCACTGCGCCTTGCAGGCGCGAAAGCGCGCGCCGTCGCCGCGACGATCGATGCGCCGGACGGCGTGCTCGTGATCGGGTCCGACCAGGTCGCGACCTTCGACGGCCTCCAGATCGGCAAGCCCGGCACGCATGAGCGCGCGCTCGCGCAACTCGTGTCGATGCAGGGCCGCGAAGTCGAATTCCACAGCGCGCTCTGCCTGTATGACAGCCGCACGGGCGAAGCGCAGGTCGAGGACGTCGTCACGCGCGTGCGTTTCCGCTCGCTGCCCGAGGCCGAACTCGATGCGTACCTGCGCGCGGAAACACCGTACGACGTCGCCGGCAGCGCCAAGTCGGAAGGGCTCGGCATCGCGCTGCTCGACGCGATCGACTCGAACGACCCGACGGCACTCGTCGGCCTGCCGCTGATCGCGCTCACGCGGATGCTGCGCGCCGCCGAATATCCACTGTTTGCAACCACCCGTGGAGACCGCGCATGACGGCCGGCACGCTCTATCTCGTTCCGAACACGCTCGGCGAAGGCGACGAATCGATGCTCGCGGCGGTCCTGCCCGCGGCCGTGCAGGCACGCGCCGGCACGCTCGGCTATTACATCGGCGAGAACGCGAAGACGACGCGCGCGTTTCTGAAGAAGATCGGCACGACGCGCCCGATCCAGGAAATCGAGATCAGCGAACTGAACGTCAATACGCCGGCCGGGCAGATCGACCGGCTGCTCGCACCCGTGCTGGCCGGCGCGGATGCCGGCCTCGTATCCGAAGCCGGCTGCCCGGCCGTCGCCGATCCCGGCGCCTTGCTGGTGCGCCGCGCACACGAGCGCGGCGTGAAGGTCGTGCCGCTCGTCGGGCCGAGCTCGATCCTGCTCGCGCTGATGGCATCGGGCCTGAACGGCCAGAGCTTCGCGTTCAACGGCTACCTGCCGGTCGACGCGGCCGCGCGCGCGAAGCGCCTGCGCGAACTCGAGCAGCTGTCACGCAAGGCGCGCCAGACGCAGATCTTCATCGAAACGCCGTACCGGAATCAGGCGATGCTCGACACGCTCGTCGCGACCTGCGCACCGTCCACGCAGATCTGCGTCGCGGCCGACCTGACCCTCGCGACCGAGACGATCGCGAGCCGCACCGTAACGGACTGGAAAAAGGCGCCTGCGCCGAATCTGCACAAGCGCCCTGCGATCTTCCTGCTGCTGGCGAACTGAAGCCGCGACCGGTGGCTGCCCGGCAGCCGATCGGCGGACCATCGCGGCCCGCCCGCTTCCGTCAGCGCAGGCTGACCGCCGCGCCGCCGGCCGTCAGCGCCTTCATCGCGGCGCCGCCGACGGCCGCGCCGAACTTGCGCGCGACACGGTTCGTCAGGCTTTCCTTCACCGTATAGTCGACGAGATCGGGCGCCTTCAGCACGTCGCGCGCGACCGTGTCGGTCGTGCCGAAGCCGTCGGCGAGCCCGAGCTCGACGCTCTTCTCGCCGGTCCAGAACAGGCCCGAGAACATGTCGGGCGTCTCGTGCAGCCGCTTGCCGCGGCCATCCTTCACTGCCTTGATGAACTGCGCGTGCACCTGGTCGAGCAACGCCTGCGCATGCGCGTCCATCTTCGGCGTCTCCGGCGAGAACGGATCGTAGAAGCCCTTGTTTTCACCTGACGTATGCAGGCGCCGCTCGACGCCGAGCTTGCCCATCAGGCCGGTAAAGCCGAACCCGTCCATCAGCACGCCGATCGACCCGACGATGCTCGCCTTGTCGACGAAGATCTTGTCGGCCGCGGACGCGATGTAATAGCCGCCCGATGCGCACATGTCGGTCACGACGACGTACAGCGGCTTGTCCGGATGCTTCGCGCGCAGCCGCCGGATCTCGTCGTAGACCATCCCGGCCTGCACCGGGCTGCCGCCCGGGCTGTTGATCCGCAGCACGACGCCGGCCGTACCGTCGTCGTCGAACGCGGCGTCGAGCGCCGTGTTGATGTCGTCGGCGTTCGCGTTGACGCCGGCGGCGATCTCGCCGTCGATCGTCACGAGCGCCGTATGCCGCCCGCTCGCCGAGAACTTCGCATCGCTCGAGAAATCGATCAGCGCGAACGCAAGCAGCACGAACACGCCGAGGAACGCGAAGCGGAAGAAGATCTTCCAGCGCCGTGCCGCGCGCTGCTCCTTGACGGCCGCAAGCGCGATCCGCTCGAGCGCCGCACGCTCCCAGTTCGGTTCACGGCTGTCGGGACGGGAGGAGGAATCCGGGGAATTCGGTTGGTCGGCCATGCGGTATTGTCGTCAGTCGGTCGTGGCGGAAACGGCGGGACGCAGGTCGGCGTCGGGCACCCAGAATACCGCACGCCCGTCGGCCGTGTCGCGCTCGTCGACCTCGACCGGCCGCAGCCGGCCGCCGCGGCACGGGCCGCCGACGCACTTGCCGGTGTTCGGCTCGTAGATCGCGCCATGCGTCGCGCACATCAGGTAGAGGCCCGACGATTCGAAGAACTGGCCTTCGGCCCAGTCGAGCTCCATCGGCACATGCGCGCAGCGGTTCAGGTAACCGTATGCGCGCCCCTCGTAGCGCACGAAGAACACGACGGCCTGCTCGCCGCGCAGCGTCGCGTCGACGCGCACGCCGGCACCGCCGTCGGCCAGCGCATCCGATGCACACACGCGCATCGCATCCGGCGCCGCGCTCATGCGTGCTCCCGCAACCACGCGGCCAGCGCTTCGACGTCCGGCGCGACGAAGCGCGGCGTGAGCGCAGCCAGCGCATCGGCCGTGTGCGCACCGTATGCGACACCGACGCCGGCCGCCCCGGCACTCGCGGCCATCTGCAGGTCGTGCGTCGTGTCGCCGATCATCACGGTGCGGGAAAGATCCTGCCCCAGTTCCCGGGACAACTCGTGCAGCATCGCCGGATGGGGTTTCGAGAAAGTCTCGTCCGCGCAGCGCGTCGCATCGAACAGGCTCGTCAGCTTCGACTGGTCGAGCACGCGATTCAACCCGACCCGGCCCTTGCCGGTTGCCACGGCGAGCAGATACCCGGTGTCGCGCAGCTCGGCGAGCAGTTCGCGCACGCCGGCGAACAGCTCGATGCGCTGGTCGTCGAGCAGATAGTGATAGCGGTAGCGCTCGGCGAGCCGCGAATAGTCGGACGGATCGAGGGTCGGAGCGGTAATCTGCAGCGCGTCGCGCAGGCCGAGGCCGATCACGTAGCGCGACGCCTCGTCGGACGGCGTGGGCAGGCCGAGATCGCGGCATGCGGCCTGGATGCTGTGCGCGATGTGCGCAGTCGAATCCATCAGTGTGCCGTCCCAGTCGAAGACGATCAGGTCAAATTGCTGTCGAGCCATGCGGTTCAGGTTCAGGCGGTATCGCGCAATGCGCTGAGTTGGTCGAGGAAGCGCCGGCATTCGTCCGGCAGCGGCGCATCGAACTGCAACGCCTCGCCGGTCAGCGGGTGGGCGAGCCGCAGCCGGTGCGCATGCAGGAACATCCGTTTCAACGACGGCTGCGCATTCGCGCGCGCCAGCGCCTTGTTCAGTGCGAAATCGCCATACTTGGCGTCGCCGGCGATCGGCAGGCCGAGATGCGCGAGGTGCACCCGGATCTGATGGGTCCGCCCCGTTTTGAGTTCCGCTTCGACGAGCGCGTAGTCCGGCCAGCGGTCGACGAGGTTGAACACCGTATGCGACGGCAGCCCGTCGTCCTGCACCCGCACGCGGCGCTCCCCTTCCGGGGTCGAATACTTGAACAGCGGCGCCTTCACCGCGCGGCGGCGACCCCAGTCGGGCTGCCATTCGCCGTGCGCGCACGCGAAGTAGCGCTTGTCCATCCGGTTCTCGCGGATCTGCTCGTGCAGGCCGACGAGCGCCGTGCGCTTCTTCGCGAGCATCAGGATCCCGGACGTCTCGCGGTCGAGCCGGTGCACGAGTTCGAGGAATTTCGCGCGCGGGCGCGCCTGGCGCATCTGCTCGATCACGCCGAACGCGACGCCGCTGCCACCGTGAACCGCGACCCCCGCCGGCTTGTCGATGACGAGCATCGCGTCGTCCTCGTACAGCACGTGGAAATTCGCGGGCGGCACGACGGGCGTGTCGGCGCGCGCGAGGTCGGCCGCCGCGACGCGCACCGGCGGCACGCGGACGAGGTCGCCCAGTTCGAGGCGGTACTGCGCATCGATCCGGCCCTTGTTGACGCGCACTTCGCCGCTGCGCAGTATCCGGTAAATATGGCTTTTGGGCACGCCTTTACAGACGCGCAACAGGAAGTTGTCGATCCGCTGACCGGCCGAGTTTTCGTCGATCTCGATCATCGATACCTGGCCGCTTGCGACCGAATTCTGGGATATTTTGCCTAACTCATTCATACTGAATATAATTTTGCCCAGCCTGACGTTGTGGGTGGCCTGATCGGCCGGCCCCGGCTGAATCGGGCAAGGCGCAAGCGCAAACCGCTATTTTACTTGCGCCGGGGGTCCGCTGCTCGCCCCTAATCAAAGAGATGCAGCAAGTTGCACGCACGGCGCCGCCCGTCGGCAAGGATCGCGCCCACAGGCGGATTCGGTCGGCAAGGCGCCGCGGTAACGGAAAGTTGGTTGAAAAGAATTTGATCGGCAGCCCGACGGCGCGAGGTGCGTCCGCAAGCTGCCGGTTGCGAAAATTACGGCGTTGCGCCCGATTTGGTTCCGCGAAGCGTGCGGGACTTGGCGACGTCAAACCAGGGAAGTACACCCCAAGCGGGAAAGTCGGGCTGGATTCGATACTCCCCGCTGCGGCCCAAGCCGCAGCATCTGCCGCCCGTCGGCGCGCGCGACGCATTGCGCGCGCCCGTGGCAATGCCCGGACAGGCTTAGCGCGCTTTTGCAGCGTGCGGTGTGTGAACGCCGTGCTTTGAAGCCGTATTCGCAGGTGCCCTACGGCCGCCGGCCCCGTCTTTCGGAGCCCAAGCGCCTCTTCAGGCAATTCTCCCCGCCATCGTTCCCGCTCCAGCGTGCTTGTGACAACACAACAAGGTGCGGCCTGCCGTCGTTCCCGCCCTCGCGACTGACAACCGCGAGGCGCCGGCAGCGGAGCCGCCTGGAGCCGTTCATGAAACGCATGCTGTTCAATGCGACGCAGCAGGAGGAGCTGCGCGTCGCCATCGTCGATGGGCAGAAGCTCATCGACATCGACATCGAAACCGCCGGGCGCGAACAGCGCAAAGGCAATATCTACAAAGGTGTCATCACCCGTATCGAGCCGTCGCTCGAAGCGTGCTTCGTCAACTACGGCGAAGACCGCCACGGGTTCCTGCCGTTCAAGGAAGTCGCCCGCCAGTACTTCAAGGAAGGCATCGACATGCGCTCCGCGCGCATCCAGGATGCACTGCGCGAAGGCCAGGAACTGATCGTCCAGGTCGAGAAGGAAGAGCGTGGCAACAAGGGCGCCGCCCTCACCACCTTCATCTCGCTCGCCGGCCGCTACCTCGTGCTGATGCCGAACAATCCGCGCGGCGGCGGCGTGTCGCGCCGGATCGAAGGCGACGAGCGCCAGGAACTGCGCGAAACGATGGCGCAACTGCAGATTCCGGACGGCATGAGCATGATCGCCCGTACCGCGGGCATCGGCCGCAGCGCCGAGGAACTGCAGTGGGACCTGAACTACCTGCTGCAACTGTGGCGCGCGATCGAAGCGGCGTCGCAAAGCGGCAACGCCGGCCAGCCGATGCTGATCTACCTGGAATCGAGCCTCGTGATCCGCGCGATCCGGGACTATTTCCAGCCCGATATCGGCGAAATCCTGATCGATACGAACGAGATCCACGATCAGGCCCGCGCATTCATGGATATCGTGATGCCGGACAACGTCGCGAAGGTGAAGCGCTACCACGACGACGTGCCGCTGTTCTCCCGCTTCCAGATCGAGCACCAGATCGAGACCGCGTACTCGCGTACGGTGCCGCTGCCGTCGGGCGGCGCGATCGTGATCGACCACACCGAAGCGCTCGTCGCGATCGACGTGAACTCGGCCCGCGCGACCAAGGGCGCGGACATCGAGGAAACGGCGACCCGCACGAACCTCGAAGCGGCCGACGAAGTCGCCCGCCAGCTCCGCCTGCGCGACCTCGGCGGCCTGATCGTGATCGATTTCATCGACATGGAATCGGCGAAGAGCCAGCGCGAAGTCGAGCAGCGCCTGAAAGACGCGCTCAAGCATGACCGCGCGCGCGTCCAGATGGGCAAGATCTCCCGTTTCGGCCTGATGGAACTGTCGCGCCAGCGCCTGCGTCCGGCCCTGTCGGAAGGCAGCCACGTGACCTGCCCGCGTTGTAACGGCACCGGCCACATCCGCGATACCGAATCGTCCGCGCTGCAGGTCCTGCGGATCATTCAGGAAGAAGCGATGAAGGAAAACACCGCGGCGATCCACTGCCAGGTGCCGGTCGAGGTGACCGCCTTCCTGCTCAACGAAAAGCGTCAGGAAATCAACAAGATCGAGTCGCGCTTCAAGGTCGGCATCGTGCTGATCCCGAACAAGCACCTCGATACGCCGCACTACAAGCTCGAGCGCCTGCGCCACGACGACGCGCGCCTCGACGATCCGCGCGCATCCTGGAAGATGGCCGAGGAAGCGGCCCGCGAACTCGAGTCGGAAACCGGCTACAGCAAGCGCGCGGCGGAAGTGAAGCCGAAGCAGGAAGCCGCGGTCAAGGGCATCACGCCCGAGCGTCCGGCACCGAGCCCGGCACCGCAGCGTCCGGTCGAACCCGTTGCCGCGCCCGTGCCCGTCGCGCCGGCAAGCGGCGGTTTCATCGGCTGGCTGAAGGGCCTGTTCGGCGTGGCGCCGGCTCCGGCGCCCGCACCGGTCGCCCCGGCACCGGCGAAGGAGCAGGCAGCCCGTCCGGCTCGCGGCGAACGCGCCGAGAAGTCCGAGCAACGCGGCGAACGCGGCGGCGATCGCAACCGCAACCGTCGCGGCGGCGCCCAGCAGGCACAAGGCGGACGCGACCAGGCTGCGGCAGGCCGCGGCCAGCAGCAACGCCAGGAGCGCGAAGGCAAGGAAGTGCGTGAAGCACGTGAGCCGCGCGAGAACCGCGAACCACGCGAGGGCCGTGAGCCGCGTGAAGGTCGCGAGATCCGCGAAGGCCGTGAGGGTCGCGAAGGTCGCGAGGGCCGTGGCCCGCGCGAAGGCCGCGAGCCGCGTGAAAGCCGCGAACCGCGCGAGAACCGCGAACCGCGCGAGCGTGCCGAGCAGCCGGAGGGCGTCGAAGCCGCCGGCCGTGGCGAGCGCCAGGAACGTCGCGAGCGCGGCGAGCGCCGCAAGCCGACCCAGCATGCGGCTACGCTCGAAACGGTCAACCGTGGCGAAACCCATCCGGAACCGGAAGCCGACAAGGCCGCCGCCGAGGCCCTGCCCGGCGCCGAGCTGGCAGCCGACGCGGAAGCCGGCGCGCGTGATGGCGAGGAACGTCGCCGTCGCCGTCGCGGCCGCCGCGGCGGTCGCCGCGAGCGCGAGGAAGACGGCGCAGTTGTCGACCACGCCGAGCAAGGCGCAGATGGCGAAGCCGCCGTACAAGCCGTGACGCCGGACGCACCGGCTGCTGCCGAACCGGCCCACACGGCCGCACCGGCAGTCGTCGTGGCCGCGGCTGCGGCAGGCGCCGTCGTCGCCGAAGCAGCGGTCGAGCACCACGCCGAACCGGTTGCACCGGCCGCTGTCGAGCCGCAGCCGGCACCGGTACACGTCGAAGCGGCTCCGGTCGAACCGGCGGTTGTTGCCCACGCGGCAGAACCGGCTCCGGTCGCACCGGCCGTCGAAACGGAAGCCGGTCCGGCCCCGGTCGCGGTTTCGCCGACGGACGCGTTCGAAGTGCCGGCAGCGCCTGCCGCGGTCGAAGCACCGCAGTCCGCGCCCGTCGAACAAGCCGCGCCGGCCGTGGCGATCGAAGCCGCTCCGGCGGCTGTCGAGCCGGCACCGGTCGAAGCTGCGCCGGTCGAGGCCGTCGCAGCACCGGCACCGGTTTCCGCACAACCGGCAGCCGCGCCCGCTTCGGCGAGCCTGGATGTCGTGCTGGAGCAGGCCGGTCTCGTCTGGGTGAACACGGACGCCGACAAGTTCGCCGCCGCGCAGGAAGCCGCGTCGCGACTCCCGCGCCCGGCTCGCGTGCCGCGCGAACGCAAGGTACTGCCGCCGGTCGATACGGCCCCGATGCAGCAGGTCGAAACGACGCATCACTGACCGGCACATCGCCCGACCAGGAAAAACCCGCCTCCGGCGGGCTTTTTCACGTCCGCGCTGCGGGTTTCCGCCCACCGGACCGGCCCGCCGCTTGCGGCTAAAATAGAAGTCTGGTTCGCACTTCTTTCAACATGTCCCGACGCATCATTCCTCTCGCCGACGTCAGCGGGATGCCGGACGTCTCCGGCGTCGCGCACGCCCCGGACGGCACGCTGGCCGACACGCTCGCCAGGCCGCTGCGCGACCTGCGCATTTCGGTGACGGATCGCTGCAACTTCCGCTGCGTGTACTGCATGCCGCGCGCCGTCTTCGACAAGGACTACCCGTTCCTGCCGCACAGCGCGCTGCTCACGCACGAGGAAATCGAACGCGTGGCGCGACTCTTTGTCGCACACGGCGTCGAGAAGATCCGCATCACGGGAGGCGAGCCGCTGCTGCGCAAGAATCTCGAATTCCTGATCGAGCGCCTCGCACGCCTGACCACGCACGACGGCCGCCCGCTCGACCTGACGCTCACGACCAACGGTTCGCTGCTCGCCCGCAAGGCGCGCGCGCTGAAGGACGCCGGGCTCACGCGCGTGACGGTCAGCCTCGACGCGCTCGACGATACGCTGTTCAAGCGCATGAACGATGCCGAGTTCGCAAGCGCCGACGTGCTCGACGGCATCTTCGCCGCCCAGGCCGCGGGCCTCGCGCCGGTCAAGGTCAACATGGTCGTGAAGCGCGGCACCAACGACAGCGAGATCCTGCCGATGGCCGAGCGTTTCCGCGGTACCGGCGTGATCCTGCGCTTCATCGAATACATGGACGTCGGTACGTCGAACGGCTGGAACATGACCGAGGTGCTGCCGTCGGCGGACGTCATCGCACGCATCGCCGAACACTTCCCGCTCGTGCCGCTCGAGCCGCACACGGCGGCAGAAACCGCGCAGCGCTGGGGCTATGCGGACGGCAGCGGCGAGCTCGGCGTGATTTCGAGCGTCACGCAGGCCTTCTGCGGCGACTGCACGCGCGCGCGGCTGTCGACCGAAGGCAAGCTGTACCTGTGCCTGTTCGCGTCGACGGGCCACGACCTGCGCGCACTCGTGCGCGGCGGCGCGAGCGACGCCGAGATCGCGACCGCGATCGCCCGCATCTGGCAGGCTCGCACCGACCGTTATTCGCAGCTGCGCGGCAGCGCGTCTGCCGACACCGTGCCCGACGGCGCCGGCAAGCGCGTCGAGATGTCGTATATCGGCGGCTGACGCACGCTGCCCTTCCGCCTTCTCGCGATGCCCGCTTCCACCTACCCCTCGATCGCCGGCCTGCTGCTCGCAGGCGGGCGGGCCACACGCATGGACGGCGTCGACAAGGGCCTGCAGTTGCTCGACGGCACGCCGCTCGCGCTGCACGTGCTGCGCCGCCTCTCGCCACAGGTCGACGAAACGCTGATCAGCGCGAATCGCCATGCCGATCGTTATGCCGAACTCGGCGCACCGTTCGACGCTCGCATCGTCGCGGACGAAACACCCGACTTCCCCGGCCCGCTCGCGGGCCTGCTCGCCGGCATGCGGGCGGCACGCGCGCCGCTCGTCGCGTGTTCGCCATGCGATACGCCCTACCTGCCCGCCGACCTCGTCGCACGGCTGCATGCGGCGCTCGACGCGCAGCAAGCCGACATCGCCATGGCGGTGACCGTCGACGCGCAGCAGGCGCGCTCGCCGCAGCCGACGTTTGCGCTGCTGCGCACGTCGCTGGCCGACGATCTCGCCGCCCGGCTCGCGGCCGGCGACCGCAAGGTGCGTGCGTGGTACGCACGCCACAAGACGGTCGAAGTCGAGTTTCACGACGAGCGTGCGTTTTACAATGCCAACTCCTGGCAGGAACTCGCCGCGCTGGCCCGCCGCTGACGGCACTCGCGCGGTTCCCGCCCGCCGCACGCGAAACCCGCGCCCAGGCACCCTCCTCGCGCCACCGGCCACGAACCCGATACGCCTTGCGGCGCAGTCCGACTGATGATCACGCAATCCTCGCCCGCCTCCCGAAGCGCCCCCGATTCCGATGCCCCGCTGTCGCTCGCCGACGCGCAGGCACTCGCGTGCCGCTTTGCGGTGCCCGTCGCGACGTGCGAGACGGTGGCGCTGCGCGATGCGCTCGACCGCGTGCTCGCGGCCGACGTGAACGCACCGTTCGACATTCCCGCCTACGACAACTCGGCGATGGACGGCTACGCGTTCGACGGCAGCACCGGCACGCACGCGGCGCCACAAGCGGATGTCGCGCTGACGGTCGCCGGCACCGCGCTCGCCGGCCATCCGTTCGACGGCACCGTGGCGGCCGGATCATGCGTGCGCATCATGACAGGCGCGCCGATGCCGGCCGGATGCGACACGGTGATTCCGCAGGAACGCGCACACGCGGACGGCGACACGATTCGCTTCGTCGCGCATGACATCGCGCGCGGCGCGAACTGCCGCAAGGCCGGCGAGGATCTCGCGCGCGGCGCCTGCGCACTCGCCGCGGGCCGCATCCTGCGACCGTCCGATCTCGGGCTGCTTGCGTCGTTCGGCATCACCGAGGTCACGGTGCGCCGGCGCGTGCGCGTCGCCGTGTTCTCCACCGGCGACGAACTGCGCGAGCCCGGCGAGCCGCTCGGCCCCGGCGCACTGTACGACAGCAATCGCGGGATGCTGATCGCGATGCTCGAACGACTGCATGTCGACGCGGTCGACCTCGGGATCGTCCGCGACGACCCGGCCGCGCTCGAAGCCGCATTGCGCGACGCCGTCGCCGCGCAGGCCGACGCGGTGATCACGTCCGGCGGCGTATCGGTCGGCGAAGCCGATTTCACGCGCGACGTGATGGCACGGCTCGGCGACGTGACGTTCGCCAGCCTCGCGCTGCGTCCCGGCCGGCCGCTCGCGTGCGGCACGCTCGCACGCGCGCCCGGTGACACCGGTCACGCGCTGTTCTTCGGCCTGCCCGGCAATCCGGTCGCGTCCGCCGTGACGTTCTACGCGATCGTGCGCCCCGCACTGCTGACGCTGGCCGGCGCGCTGGCCCAGCCGCCGGAGATACATACGGCACTCAGCACGCATGCGCTGAAGACGCGCCCGGGCCGCACCGACTACCTGCGCGGCATCGCGACACGCGCCGCCGACGGCCGCTGGCACGTCGCACCTGCCGGCTCGCAGAGTTCCGCGTCGCTGAGCGGCCTCTCGGCCGCCAACTGTTTCATCGTCCTGGGCCACGATACCGCGGCAGTCGACGCGGGCACCCCGGTCGACATCCTGCCGTTCGACGGCCTGATCTGAATTCCACTATCGGTATATCTCTACGGGGGCAATCCGCACATGAAGAAACAAATTTCGTCGATCGCCGCGGGGCAGACCGCAAAGGCGCTGATCCTCGTCTACCTGACGTTCAGCGTGCCGATCGTGCTGCTCGGCATTCTCGTCGCCTACGTTCGTTACGGGATGGTCGAACTGAGCACGATCCTGAGCGCGCTGCTGCTGAACGCCATCCTCGGCTTCGTGTTGCTGTGGATCGCGTGCCACGCGTACAACTGGGTCGCATCACGCTTCGGCGGCATCGAGATCGTGCTGTCCGATCCGCCGGAGGAAGCGTGAGCGGCACACCGCTGATCCGTGCGGCGCAAGCGAGCGACGTCGGGGCGATCCTCGCGCTGATGCGCGAGCTCGCCGAATTCGAGAAGCTCACGCATCTGTTCGTCGCGACCGAGGCCGATCTCGCCGACGCGCTGTTCGGCGCGCGGCCTGCCGCCGAAGCGCGGGTGGCAGAACACGACGGCGCGATCGTCGCGTATGCGCTGTTCTTCCACAATTACTCGACGTTCCTCGGCCGTCGTGGCCTCTATCTCGAGGATCTGTACGTGCAGCCGTCGCAACGCGGCACGGGCCTCGGCACCGCGATGCTGCGTCACCTCGCGGCCCTGGCCGTCGAGCGCAGTTGCGGGCGCTTCGAATGGTCGGTTCTCGACTGGAACCAGCCTGCGATCGATTTCTACGAGAAGATGGGCGCCACCGTGCTGCCCGACTGGCGCATCGTTCGCGTGACGGGCGACGCGCTGGACACGCTCGCCGGGCATTGAGCGCATCGCGGCCGCACCGGCAATCGCTGCATGAAAAAACGGGCGCCGCGGCGCCCGTTTCTGTTCCGGCCGATGTCGGCAACGCGCGTCACGCGTCGTCCGCATCGGCGCCGTCGCTACCTTCCGCACCGAGCAGCCCGGCCGCCGCGTCGCCCGGCAGCGCCTCGACCTGCTTCAGCTTGCGGTTCATCACGCGCGTACGCTGCTCGGCGGACTCGATCGAGCGCGTGACCGTTTCGAGCTGCGCCTTCGTGCGCGCGAGCACGTCGCCGAACTTGCCGAATTCCGTTTTTACCGCGCCGAGCACCTGCCACACCTCGCTCGACCGCTGCTCGATCGCGAGCGTGCGGAAACCCATCTGCAGGCTGTTCAACAGTGCGGTGAGCGTCGTCGGGCCGGCCACCGTCACGCGATAGTCGCGCTGCAGCAGGTCGGTCAGCCCCGGGCGACGCAGGATCTCCGCATAGAGCCCTTCGGTCGGCAGGAACAGCAGCGCGAAATCGGTCGTGTGCGGCGGCGCGACGTACTTCTCGGCGATCGTGCGCGCCTCGAGCCGCACACGCGCTTCGAGCGCGCGGGCCGCTTCCTCGACCGCCGCCGCATCGGCGCGCTCCTGCGCGTCGATCAGCCGCTCGTAATCCTCGCGCGGGAATTTCGCGTCGATCGGCAACCACACGGGCGGCGCGTCGCGCGTACCGGCATCGCGCCCCGGCAGCCGGATCGCGAACTCGACGCGCTCGCTGCTCTTCGGCACCGTCGCGACGTTCTTCGCGTACTGCTCGGGCGTCAGCATCTGCTCGAGCAGCGCCTCGAGCTGCACTTCGCCCCAGGTGCCGCGCGTCTTCACGTTGGTCAGCACTTTCTTCAGATCGCCGACGCCCGCCGCGAGCGTCTGCATCTCGCCGAGCCCGCGATGCACCTGCTCGAGCCGGTCCGATACGAGCTTGAACGATTCGCCGAGCCGCTGCTCGAGCGTCGCGTGCAGTTTCTCGTCGACGGTGCGGCGCATCTCCTCGAGCTTCGCCGCGTTGTTCGTCTCGATTTCCTTCAGCCGCTGTTCGAGCGTCGCGCGCACTTCGCCGATCCGGCGATCGTTCGCCTCGGTCAGCTGCGTGAGCTGCCGGTTCAACGTGTCGCCGAACAGCCTGAGCGCACCCGTCTGCTCCTCGCGCGCCTGCTGTGCCTGACGCTGCAGGCTCTCGCGCATCGCGTCGAACTGCTGCGCGTTGCCGGCGACGAGCTTGCCGAGCTGCTGGGCGAAGCCTTCGACCTGGTTGTTCTGCACGGTCGCCACGCTCGTCAGCTGCGCGGCGAGCGTCTGCTGAAGCTGCGCAAAACTGCCGGCCAGCTCGGTGCGCGAGCCGCGCGCGTTCTCGACGATCTCGCCGCGCAATTCGCGTTCGAGCCGCTCGACCGCGCGCGCCTGCGCGTGCGCGGCGTCCTCGATCTGGTCGCCCAGTACCGCCGTATCGTCGTGACGGCCAGCGCCACGCATGAGCGCGACGATCGCCACCGCGAGCGCGACGGCCAGCACGACGACCGCCGCAAGCAACAACGTCATCGTCATGCGCGCGGCTTCCCGATCACGTCAGGGTTGATCGGATTCGGCGGGCGCCCCGCGCGCGGCCCCTCGCCCAGCGCGGCGATCAGGTTGTCGGCGGCGAGGTTCGCCATCGCGCGGCGCGTTTTTTCGGTCGCGCTCGCGATATGCGGCGTCAGCACGACGTTCGGCACCTCGAGCAGCGCCGGATGCACCGTCGGCTCGCCTTCGTACACGTCGAGGCCGGCGGCGGCGATCGTCCCGTCGCGCAGCGCGACGGCCAGCGCCGCGTCGTCGACGATCCCGCCGCGCGCGATGTTGGTCAGCGTCGCGGTGGGCTTCATCTTCGCGAGTTCGGCCGCGCCGATCGTATGGTGGTTTTCCTGCGTGTACGGCAGCACGAGCACGACGTGATCGGCGCGCGCGAGCAGCGCATCCTTCGATACGTATTCGGCGTTCAGCTCGGCCTCGATCTCGGGCGCGACACGCGACCGGTTGTGATAGATCACCTGCATCCCGAAGCCGCGCGCGCGGCGCGCGAGCGCCTGGCCGATGCGCCCCATTCCGATCACGCCGAGCGTCGAGCCGTAGATGTCGCTACCGAGGAACCCGTCGTAAGCCCACTTCTGCCAGTGGCCGGCGCGCAGCCAGTGCTCGGATTCGGCGATCCGGCGAGCGGCGGCCATCATCAGCGCCCAGCCGAAATCGGCGGTGGACTCGTTCAGCACGTCGGGCGTGTTGGTGCCGAGCACGTTCGCCGCGTTGAACGCAGCCATGTCGAAGTTGTTGTAGCCAACCGCCATGTTCGCCACGACGCGCAGGCGCGGCGCCGCGGCGAGCTCGGCCGCGCCGACCGGATCGCCGGCCGTCAACGCGCCGTCCTTGTCGGCCAGACGCGCGGCGAGCGCGCCGGGCGCGAGTGCGTCGCCATTGTTCCAGTCGACGTCGAAATATTGCTTGAGCCGCTCGATCACGTCCGGAAAGATCGGACGCGCGACCAGGATCTTCTGCATCGCCATCTCCGCATGCCGCGGGCGGATCGAAGCGCGCCGTGCGCCGCCGGGACCGCCCGCTCAAGGTTGAAAATCGTCAGCTTACGCCGTGAAGAAAAGCCACGATGTCAGCAGGAATACCGGTATCAGTACGACCAGCGCCCAGCCGAGATACGCGAAGAAGCTCGGCATCTTCACGCCGCGCGATTCGGCGATCGCCTTCACCATGAAGTTGGGTGCGTTGCCGATATAGCTGTTCGCGCCCATGAACACCGCACCCGCGGAAATCGCGGCGAGCGTCGACGCGCCCGTCGTCATCAACGACTGGGCATCGCCGCCCGCGAGGTTGAAGAACACGAGATAGGTCGGCGCGTTGTCGAGGAACGATGAAAGAATGCCCGTCGCCCAGAAGTACATCGCGTCGATCGGCTTGCCGTCCGGCCCCGTGACGAGGTGGACGATCTGCGCGAACGCGCCGTCGGCGCCGGCGCGCAGGATCACGATCACCGGCGCGATCGTCACGAAGATCCCCGCGAACAGCTTCGCGACTTCCTCGATCGGCGCCCAGTTGAACGCGTTGCCCTCGCGCGCGGAACGCGGCGTCAGCGCGAGCGACGCGAGCGTCACGCCCACGAGCGCGACGTCGCGCACGAGGTTCTGCAGCGCGACGTGCGTGCCCCATACGTCGAACGCGATTCCCGGCTTCCAGATGCCGCTCATCAGCACGAGCGCAACCACGGCCGCGAGCAGCACGAAGTTGATCTTCCCGTCGATCGACAGCGCCGCGCCGTCCGGCGTCGGGTCGAGCACGGCCGGCCGCTCCTCGCCGCCCTTCCGGTAGAAGTACGTATCGAGCACGAAGAACAGCGTCAGCAGCACCGCGCAGATGAACAGCATCGGCAGTGCGAGGTGCGTGGTCGTCCAGAAGAAGCTCACGCCGTTCAGGAAACCGAGGAACAGCGGCGGATCGCCGAGCGGCGACAGCGAGCCGCCCGCGTTCGCAACGAGGAAGATGAAGAAGATCACGACGTGCACGACATGCTTGCGATTGTCGTTGGCGCGCAGCAACGGCCGGATCAGCAGCATCGCGGCGCCCGTCGTACCCATCACGCTCGCGAGCAGCGTGCCGAGCGCGAGGATCGCGGTATTGAGCTTCGGCGATCCATGCAGATTGCCGTTCACGCAGATGCCGCCCGCGACCGTATAGAGCGCGGTGAGCAACACGATGAACGGAATGTATTCCTCGAGCAGCGCATGCACGAGCGTGCCGAACGCGGTGCCCGCGCCGAACGCGAATCCGAACGGGATCAGGAACACCACCGCCCACGCGGCCGCAATCTTGCCGAAATGGTGATGCCAGAAGACGGGGGCGACGAGCGGGAACAGTGCGATGGACAGCAGGATTCCGGCGAACGGAATGCCCCAGAGGGCAGACAGCGAGGCACCGTCGAGCGTTGCGGCCGATGCAAGCGCGGGAACGGCGCCAAGCGCGATCCCCGACGCCATGCCCGCCCAGGCGGCATGTCGTTTCATGCAGAACTTCCTTGTTCGAATGGTGGTGGATGCGGCGGGCGCGTCATGCGCCCCGTACGACGATCACGTGAACGCGGTACGGGCCGTGCGCGCCCAGTACGATGGTCTGCTCGATATCGCCCGTGCGCGACGGGCCCGACACGAAATTGACCGCGCGCGGCAATTCGCCGCGCTCCGCGCGGATCAACGCAAAGGCGTCCTCATGACCGGCGACGATCCGCGACGCGGGAACGATCGCGATGTGCGTTTCCGGCAGCAGGCCCGCCGACGCATAGGTGTCGGGGCCGGACAGCAGCACCAGCGAGCCCGTTTCGGCGGTCGCGCAAAAACAGCCGGTAAGGCCGACCAGATCGCCGTCGAGCGGCTTGCGGCATTCGACCGACAGGCCTGCGCCCGCCCAGTCGAAATCGGCCAGCGTGCGCCATGCGACGGCCTGCGTCGGCAGGCCATGAGCGGACAGGTAGCGGGCCGCGGCGGCCGGCACATCGGCAAGCGCCGCGACTTCGTCGACCGTCGTCGACAAACGGGCCGCTTCGTCGACGAATGCCGCGACGAGGTCGGCCGGCGCCGGCGGGCGCGGGCCCTCCGGATGACGGGCGAGATAGTCGGCAACGCCGTCGCGCTCGGCCGCATCGGGTTCGGCCGCACGCCCCTGCGCCGCGCGAATGCGCGCGAGGATCTGGCGACGGGCAGCGGAAGTGTCCATGAACGGTCCTCGTGACGTTGGCGGGCGATACCGTCGGATTATACCGGCCGGCCCCGCCGCGACGCAGTTTTGGCCGTTCGGCCGACGCTTACTTCGACGCGCCTTCCTCGACCGGCTGCGCGATGCCGAACACCTGGCGCAGGTACGCGAGATACGCCTTGTCGTCGCACATGCTCTTGCCCGGCGTATCCGACAGTTTCGCGACCGGCTGCCCGTTGCAGCGAACCATCTTGATCACGATCTGCAGCGGCACGTAGCCGAGGTCGTTCGTGAGGTTGGTGCCGACGCCGAATGCGAGCTTGCAGCGGCCGCGGAAACGTTCGTACAACTGCATGACCTTCGGGATGTCGAGCGCATCCGAGAACACGAGCACCTTGGTGCGCGGGTCGCAGCGGTTCGCCTCGTAGTGGCGCAGCATGCGCTCGCCCCACTCGAACGGATCGCCCGAATCGTGGCGCGCGCCGTCGAACAGCTTGCAGAAGTACATGTCGAAGTCGTTCAGGAACGCGTCCATCCCGTAGACGTCCGACAGCGCGATCCCGAGGTCGCCGCGATACTCCTTCGCCCACATCTCGAAGCCGTAGATCTGCGAATCGCGCAGCCGCGGGCCGAGCGCCTGGCACGCCTGCAGATACTCGTGCGCCATCGTGCCGAGCGGCGTGATGCCGTGCTTCATCGCGTACAGCACGTTGCTCGTGCCGGCGAACTGCGGGCCGAGCCCGTCGCGCAGCGTGAGGGCGACTTCCTCGTGCCACACCTTCGAGAAACGCCGGCGCGTGCCGTAGTCGGCGATCTTGCAGTCGGCGAACTCGGGCTTCGCGCCGAGCAGCTTGATCTTCTCGCACAGCCGCTCGCGACCTTCGCGATAGTCGGGCTCGCGCTGCGTGTTGCGGAAATACACTTCGTTGACGATCGCGAGCACCGGGATCTCGAACAGGATCGTGTGCAGCCACGGCCCCTCGATCACGATGTCGATCTCGCCGTTGCCCTTCGGCGACGGCGTGATCGAGATGTACTTCTCGTTCAGGTGGAACAGCGCGAGGAAGTCGACGAAATCGCTCTTGATGAAGCGCATGCGCCGCAGGTAGTCGAGTTCGACGTCGGTGAAGCGCAGCGAACACAGGCCGCGCACCTCGTCGCGGATCTCGTCGATGTACGGCACGAGATCGACGCCGGGCGTACGGCACCGGAAGCGGTACTCGACGTTTGCGGCAGGAAAGTGATGCAGGACGACCTGCATCATCGTGAACTTGTAGAGATCCGTGTCGAGCAGCGAAGTGATGATCATGATTACGGCACCGCCAGTATCGTGACAGGGCCCCGGCGCACCGCGCGCCGCCCGGTCTGCCGGCCATGTTACCCGAATGCGGGCCCGACCATCGCGAAACCGCCTGCCGCCCTGCCCGGCCACGCCGCCGTGCGACACACGCGCCCCGTCGGCGAGTCCCTTCTGCGGGCCGCCATAAACTAATCACGAAACGATATAAGCCGGATAGCCGACCACGCCATGCGGGTTTTGCGCTTCAGTTACAATGCCGGTTTTGGCGCAAACGCCACCCCATATATACCGCCAAGCAGGAGCGTTTTAATGACTCACGTTGTGACCGAAGGCTGCATCAAGTGCAAATACACGGACTGCGTGGATGTGTGCCCGGTGGATTGCTTCCGTGAAGGTCCCAACTTTCTCGCCATCGATCCGGACGAGTGCATCGACTGCGCCGTGTGCGTCGCCGAGTGCCCGACCAATGCGATCTATGCCGAAGAAGACGTTCCGGGCGACCAGCAGCAGTTCACCGCGCTGAACGCCGAGCTGGCAAAGGACTGGCCGTCGATCACGAAGACCAAGCCGGCACCGGCCGACGCGGACGAATGGAAGGACGTGCAGGACAAACTGCACCTGCTCGAGCGCTGATCGCGCAGCGGCCGCAAAAAATTTTTGTGCGCCGCGGCCCAAAAGTGTTGACAGGTTGATCAACGCTCCATACAATCTCGTTTCTCTGCTGTTGTTGTTTGTTCCCCGATAGCTCAGTCGGTAGAGCGCCGGACTGTTAATCCGTAGGTCCCTGGTTCGAGCCCAGGTCGGGGAGCCAAAAACGCAAAGGCCCGTTGAAAGTGGACGGGCTTTTTGCTGGTAGACAAACAAGCAGATGTACCGATTTATTCCCCGATAGCTCAGTCGGTAGAGCGCCGGACTGTTAATCCGTAGGTCCCTGGTTCGAGCCCAGGTCGGGGAGCCAAATAGCGAAAGGCCCGTCATTCGACGGGCCTTTTGTTTTTCCGGCCCGCCTTTCGGCTTTCGTCGCCCGGTCGCGCGCATGCTAGAGTCTCTGTCCCGCATTCGCATCCGGTTCCGTCGATGAAGCACCGTCTCCTCCGCTCAGCACCACTCGCCCTCCTGCTTTCCGCATTCGCCGCGGCACCGTTCGCGCACGCGGAGGAAGTCGGCAGCGTCAACACCCATTTCCGCGTCACCGGCTCCGATCGCGTGGTCGTCGAGGCGTATGACGATCCGGTCGTGAACGGCGTGACCTGCTACGTGTCGCGCGCGCGCACCGGCGGGATCAAGGGCACGCTCGGCGTCGCCGAGGATCCGAGCGAAGCGTCGATCGCGTGCCGGCAGGTCGGCCCGATCAGCTTCAAGGAGCCGCTCAAGCAGCAGACCGACGTGTTCAGCGAGCGCATGTCGTTCATCTTCAAGACCCTGCACGTCGTGCGCGTGGTCGACACCAAGCGCAATACGATCGTCTACCTGACCTACAGCGACCGCATCGTCAGCGGCAGCCCGAAGAACGCCGTCACCGCGGTGCCGATGCCGGCCGGCACGACGATTCCGGTCAAGTAAGGCCCGCGCCTGCCGGGCGCGCGAGCGATACACTGTCGGTTCGACCGCTCCGCGCCCGCTCATGTCCGCCACCCGCCTTCCCGACTCCGCACGCTACTGGCGCACGCCGCTGCTGCCGGATGCGGATCTCGTCACGGCCACCTATCGCGACCACACGTTCGCGCCCCACTGGCACGACGCGTACACGATCCCCGTGATTCTCGAAGGCGCGGAACGCTACACCTATCGCGGCAGCGGCCATGTCGCAGAAACCGGCACCGTACCCGTGATCAATCCGGGCGAAGTGCATACGGGGTCGCGTGCCGCCGACGAGGGCTGGTGCTATCGCGTCAGCTACATCCCGGTCGATTTCATCCGCGAACTCACCAGCGCGATCGCCGGCCGCCCGCAGGACGCGCCGTGGTTTGCGCCCGACGTGATTCGCGACGCCGACCTGGCGGCGCGGCTCACGCTGGCGCACCGGATGATGGAGGCCGGCAGCGAGCACGCACTGCCCTCGCAGGCGCACGGGCAAGCAGCTGACGTTCCCGCGACGGGCGCACCCCGCATCTACGATCCGCTCGCCGCCGAAACGGCGATGCTCGATGCGTTGTCGACATTGATCGTGCGCCATGCGGACGCCCTGCCGCGACCGGCGCCGCTCGCGGCGGACGAACCCCGCGTCGACGCGATGCGCGAACGGCTCGCCGCCGATCTGACGTGCACGGTGACGCTCGACGAGGTCGCGCAGGCGGCAGGCCTGTCACCGTTCCACGCCGCGCGCCTGTTCACCCGCACGAACGGCATGCCGCCGCATGCGTGGCGCAACCAATTGCGCCTGCAGCGCGCGCTGGCGCCGCTGCGCGCGGGCGTGCCCGTCGCCGACGTCGCCGCGGCCAGCGGCTTCGTCGACCAAAGCCACTTCACACGGCATTTCAAACGCATGTTCGGCGTACCGCCCGGGCGCTGGCAGGCGAGCTGACGCGCGGCGTCCGGCCCGCCAACGCGATGCCGCCGGCGCCTGCAAGCAGGCAAGCACCGGCTCGCCGCCCAAGCGCAAGAACATACAAGCCGGCTCGCCTCCCCGCCCGCTATCCTCCCGTTCATGGAGGAGCACCCCTTGAACCCGACACCCGCATCGCCCGCTCGCCGCCCGTTCAACGAATGGCTCGACGGCGCGCGCGACACGATCCCGATGATGATTGGCGCCGCCCCGTTCGGCGTGATTTTCGGCACGCTCGTCGGCGGCGGCCCGCTCGCCGCGTGGCATGGCACGCTGATGTCGCTCGCCGTGTTCGCGGGCTCCGCGCAGTTCATCGCGCTCGGCCTGATCGCGGGTAGCGCAAGCTTCGTCGTCGTGCTCGCGACCACGCTGATCGTGAACCTGCGTCACCTGCTGTACAGCGCAACGCTCGCGCCCTATGTCG
This sequence comes from Burkholderia sp. AU4i, assembly GCF_000466765.1. NCBI lineage: Bacteria > Pseudomonadati > Pseudomonadota > Betaproteobacteria > Burkholderiales > Burkholderiaceae > Burkholderia > Burkholderia sp. AU4i. The sequence goes on from NZ_ASSI01000076.1 coordinate 44,573, forward strand.
CGCACCTGCCGCTGCGCTGGCGCGCAACGCTCGGCGCGCTGATGACCGACGAGGTGTTCGCGGTCGCCTATGCGCACTACCGGCATTTCCCGCCCGGCGCGATCGGCCCCCACTACTTCTTCGGCTCGGGGCTCGCGATGTACCTGAACTGGCAGGTCTGGACGCTCGCGGGCATCGGTTTCGGCGCGGCGTTCCCGGGGCTGCAGTCGCTGGGCCTCGATTTCGCGATGGCGGCCACCTTCATTGCGATCGTCGTCCCGCAGCTCGGCACCCTGCGCTATTTCGCGGCGGCCGTGACGGCCGGCACGCTGGCGTACTTCTGGCAGGGCTGGCCGTACAAGCTCGGACTGCTCGGCGCGGTCGCCGCCGGCGTCGCGACCGGCGTCGCGCTCACGCTGCTGCACGAACGATCGCGTGCCGGCTCGCACACGGAGGCCGCATCGTGAGCTACGCGCTGCTGATTCTCGGGATGGCCGTCATCACGTACGCGATCCGCTCGACGCTGTTCCTGTTCGGCGAACGGCTGGCTTTCCCGCCGCTCGTGCGGACCGCGCTCGGCTTCGTGCCCGTCACCGTGCTGACCGCGATCATCGTGCCGATGACCGTCTCGCCGCACGGCGGCACGGCCGAGCTGACCTGGCGCAATCCGCAGCTCGTCGGCGCGCTGGCGGCCGTGCTCGTGTCGGCTGCGACCCGCCGCCCGCTCGTGACGATCGCGGCAGGGCTCGCGGTGTTCTTTTTCTGGCAAGGGGTCGTGCTGCCCCACTGGCTGCCCGCCTGAGCACACGCTCGGTCACGCGCGCTCAAGTTTCCGCCCGGCAGGCCGATATAGGGGATGAAGACCCGCCACCGGCCTCGGCGCGCACCGGTCAGTCGACGCTGCGCCCGCCCCGGTGCGCCGTGCCGGCCGCCGGCTTGCGCGGGCCGCCATCGAGACGATTCATGGGCCAGATCACCCTTTCCCTCAAGGACGACACGCTCGAGTCCCTGCGCAAGGACTACGACGCGTTCGTCCGCGTGTCGCTGAAACTCGACCCGCAGTTCGCGACGCCGTCGTTCGAGGATTTCCTGCGCGCCAAACTGCTCGACAACATGGTGCCGCTGACCGAGCACGCGGTGCAGCGGATGCTGCAGGGCGGCCAGTACGCGTGGGCCAAACGCACGCTCGACAAGGAATTCCCGGACGTCGTCGCGATCCTGATGCGACAGGCCGGCGAATTCGGCTTCGGCTTCGCGTGCCGTTCCGAATGGACCCCCGACGAACTCGCGAAGGCGTGCCGCGACTGGGCGAAGGCGATCGTCGCCGAAGCGCAGGGCGACCCGTCGCTCATCGACCCGCTCGCGTCGCAGATCAAGGGCGCGGCGCAAGATATCCAGGCACTCGAGGAACTGATGCAGACGCCGGCATGGCGCCTCGCGGAATCGCTGCGGCAACGGGTCTACGAGGCCAAGCTCGCGTGTGAGATGAGCGTCGGCAGCACCGCGCGCGACAAGCTCGGCGAACTGCGCGGCCTGCTGCGGCTCGGGCTCGCGCACGGCTCGTTCCAGAAACAGGAAGCGCAGCAGATCATGGAATACCTGCGGCTGCTGAAGCCGGAGATCTTCGTCGAGGAGCCGTACGATGTCTTCGCACGGCTCGCCGCGTGGCTGCGCAGCGTATTCACCCCGGCTGCCGCGCGGCCGGCACAGGGTCCGGGACAAGGACAAGGACAGCGCCGCCCGTAACGGCGCCCCCATGCGCATCGACACACGAAAACGGCCCGGTTCGCGCAATGCGAACCGGGCCGCTGGATGACCGCCATCGCGACGCACCGCCAGGGACGAGCATCGCGCGGCGCCAGGCACCGCTTACTGCGTGGCGCCCTGGGCCGATGCACCGCCCTCCGCACCGACCGATGCGCCGCCTTCGGTCGCTTCGCCGGCCTTCGCCTTGGCCGAACCGACATGGCTCTTGGCCGACTTCGCGGCATGCTTCGTGTGCTTCTTGGCCGAGTGGACGGCCGACGACGCCGTATCCTTCGCGCCGTCGGCTGCCGCGCCGACCGCATCGGTTGCCCCGCCGGCGGCATTGCCCGACGCGTTCGCGCCCGCACCGCCCTGCATGCCGGCACCGACACCCGCCGCCGGCGTCTGCGCCTGCACGCCGGCACCGGCCGTGCCCTGCACCGCCGTGCCCGTCTGGGCAAATGCGGCCGAAGTGGCGAACGCCGTCAGCGCGGCACCGATCAGCATCGTACGAATCTTGGACATGGCAATTCTCCTCAGGAAGTTGTGAGCCCGAACCGCAGCGATGCGGTCCGTCGCTTCCCCTGCCGCGACACGCAGCAGGTACGAAAAAGACCCGCGGCACGCCCGGCCGGTTCTCGAATCTCTCAGACTGTTACCCACCGTTTCATTTGCTGACGAGTCGCTCACAGTCCTTAACAACTGCATGCCGCGGCGCCCCGCGCTCGCGTGCCGGCCCGTGGTGCCGTATGATGCGGAGCGTTTCCTCCCGCGCCTTGCGCACCTCCTTCGTCATGCCCAACCTGGATTTCACGCTGACCGGCGAATACGTCGAGCTGCACAACCTTCTCAAGATCACCGGCCTCGCGGACAGCGGCGGCAGCGCGAAGCTGATCGTCGCGTCCGGCGCGGTGAAAGTCGACGGCGCGGTCGAACTGCGCAAGACCTGCAAGATCCGCGCGGGCCAGGTCGTCCTGCTCGGCGACACGCGCATTGCGGTGCGCGAAGCCTAGGGCCGACGGTTCCCCTGCCTGCGACATGGCCATCGGCGCGCGCGTTCGACACGGTTCGAATAAAGCCGTAAGCTAGCCGTCTCTCAAAATAAATACATATAGCGCGGGCCCGCACCCGCGCGAGCGCCCACTCCATGTCGCATTCCGGTCTTACGCGGACGGCCGCCGCGCCGCCGTCCCTGTCCAGTCATGCCGCCGATACCGCCCGCCTCGCCGCGCCGCTCGCGATCGCGCAGCTTTCGCAGATGGCGATGAGCGTCACCGACACGGTGCTGCTCGGCTCGCTCGGCCCCGATTCGCTCGCCGCCGGCGGGCTCGGCGCGAACTTCTTCTTCGTCATCGTGACCGTGCTGCAAGGCGTGCTGTCGTCGGTCAGCGTCAGCGTCGCGCACGCGCGCGGCGCCAAGGCCGACGAGCGCGTACCGCACATCTACTGGACCGGCTTCGCGCTGTCCGTGCTGCTCGCGATTCCGGCCATCATCGCGCTGTCGCTGTCCGAACCGATCCTGCTGATGTTCCACGAGCCGCCATTGCTCGCGCATCACGTCGGCGAATACACGGGCATCCTGCGCTTCGCCGCGCTCGGCAGCCTGATCGGTGTCGGGCTGATGCGCGCATTCCTTCCGGCGATCGGCGCGGCGCGGCGGCTGCTGTGGGTGTCGATCGGCGGCGTCGGCGTCAACGCCGTGCTGAACTACGGCCTGATCCACGGCGCGTTCGGGCTGCCGCGCCTCGGCTTCCTCGGGTCGGCGGTCGCGACGACGATCACGATCTGGCTCACCGCGCTCGCCCTGATCTGGCTGCTGCACGGCCGGCAGCGCTTCCGTCATTTCGTCACCGCCGCGCGCCCGAAGCTGCCCATGATGGGCGAGCTGATCGGCATCGGCTGGCCGGTGGCGATCACGTACGGGGTCGAGTCGACGCTGTTCCTCGCAACCGGCCTGACCATCGGCGTGCTCGGCGCGACGTCGCTGGCCGCGCACCAGATCGCGCTGAACGTCGCGTCGGTGGCATTCATGGTGCCGCTCGCGATCGGCCAGGCTGCCAACGTGCGCGTCGGCTACTGGGTCGGCGCGGGGGCGCCCGTCGCCGCGCGGCACGCGGGTTTCGTCGCACTCGGCCTCGGTGTCGCGTTCATGACGCTGTCGGGCATCGTGCTGATCGTCGCGCCGCACGCGATCGTCGGCCTGTACCTGAACCTCGACGATCCGTCGAACGCGGCCACGGTGTCGCTTGCCGCGTCGCTGCTCGGCATCGCCGCGGTGTTCCAGATCGTCGACGGCGCGCAGACGGTCGCGTCGGGCGCGCTGCGCGGCCTGAAGGACACGCGCATCCCGATGCTCGCGGCGACCCTCGGCTACTGGGGCATCGGTTTTCCGACCGGCTACTGGTTCGCGTTCCACGTGGGCCTCGGCGCCCGCGGCCTGTGGTGGGGTCTCGCGGCCGGCCTTGCCAGCGTCGCCGTGCTGATGGGGTGGCGCTTTCATCTGAAGAGCGCGTCGCTCACGACGTCGCCGCACTGAGCGCGACACGACGCGAAATTCCGGCCGGCGCTATGCTAGTCGGCTGAAGACCTCGAGACGCCGCGCCAGCGGCGCGACTGCCTCACGATACGTCTGGTTATGCCTGATGCCGCGCGACGACGCGCGGCCTTTCCCCTTTCCTGGAGGAGTGGATCATGAACGAAGCAGTTCGGATGGAACGCGATACGTTCGGCGAGATCGCCGTACCGGCCGACCGGCTCTGGGGCGCGCAGACCGAGCGCTCGCTGCAGAATTTCCGGATCTCGACCGAGAAGCAGTCGCCCGAGCTGATCCACGCGCTCGCGATCGTCAAGCGCGCCGCGGCGGCCGTGAACCAGTCGCTCGGCGTGCTGGCCGACGACAAGGCGCGCGCCATCATCGACGCGGCCGACGAGATCATCGCCGGCAAGCATCCGCGCGAATTCCCGCTCGCCGTGTGGCAGACGGGCTCCGGCACGCAGACCAACATGAACCTCAACGAGGTGATCGCGAATCGCGCGAGCGAACTGATGGGCGGCGAGCGCGGCGAAGCGCGCAAGGTTCATCCGAACGACGACGTGAACCGCGGCCAGTCGTCGAACGACGTGTTCCCGACCGCCATGCACGTCGCCGCCGCGTACGCGATCGTCAACCACCTGCTGCCGGCGCTGCGCACGCTGCGCACGACGCTCGACGCGAAGTCGAAGGCCTTCGCCGACATCGTGAAGATCGGCCGCACGCACCTGCAGGACGCCACGCCGCTCACGCTCGGCCAGGAGTTTTCCGGCTATGTCGCGCAGCTGGACCAGGGCATCCGTCACGTCGAATCGGCATTGCCGCACCTGTATGAGCTCGCGCTCGGCGGCACCGCGGTCGGCACGGGGCTGAACGCGCATCCGGAGTTCGCGGTGCGTGTCGCCGATGAGATCGGCCGGCTCGCGAAGCTGCCGTTCGTGACGGCGCCGAGCAAGTTCGAGGTGATGGCTGCCGCCGATGCGCTGGTGTTCGCGCACGGCGCGCTGAAGACGGTTGCTGCCAGCCTGATGAAGATCGCGAACGACGTCCGCTGGCTCGCAAGCGGGCCGCGCTGCGGGCTTGGCGAACTGTCGATTCCGGAAAACGAGCCGGGCAGCTCGATCATGCCGGGCAAGGTGAACCCGACGCAGTCCGAAGCCGTGACGATGCTGTGCTGCCAGGTGTTCGGCAACGACGTCGCGGTCAACGTCGGCGGCGCGAGCGGCAATTTCGAGCTGAACGTGTTCCGGCCGATGATCGCGCACAACGTGTTGCAGTCGGTGCGGCTGCTCGCCGACGGCGCGCAGAGCTTCAACGACCACTGCGCGGTGGGCATCGAGCCGAACCGCTCGCGGATCGACCTGCTGCTGAACGAATCGCTGATGCTCGTGACGGCGCTCAATCCGCACATCGGCTACGACAAGTCGGCGCAGATCGCAAAGAAGGCGCACAAGGAAGGCACGACGCTGAAGGCCGCCGCGCTCGCGCTCGGCTACCTGACCGAGGCGGAATTCGATGCGTGGGTGCGCCCCGAGCAGATGATCGGGGCGCGCTGACGGTACGACGATCGGCGGTACGACGTTCTACGGAATCGCGGGCGCGGCGCGATGCGCGGCGCCCGCCGCGGTCAGACCGCGCCTTTCGCGACTTCTTCCGGCTTCATCTCGACGATCTTGTCGAGCGCGGCCCGCACGTCGGCCGCATATTTCGCGAGCACCTTCTGCTCGTCGGTCTCGGGCACGAACGGCGGCACCGGCACCGGGTTGCCGTTCTCGTCGACCGCGACGAACACGACGAGGCAATCGGTCGTCTGGCGCAGCACGCCGCCCTTCGGATCCCCGGCATGGACGGACACATGGATGTGCATGCTGGTCCGGCCCGTCGCAACGACGCGCGCCTTCAACTCGACGAGATTGCCGACCAGGATCGGACGCTGGAAGCGGATGTTGCCGACGCTGACCGTCACGCAATAGCGGCTCGACCAGACGGCCGCGCACGCATACGCGACTTCGTCGATCCACTTCATCAGCGCGCCGCCATGCACCTTGCCGCCAAAGTTCACGGACGACGGTTCGGCGAGGAAGCGGAATACGGTTTCGGTGCGGTCGAGGGCGGCCGGTACGGGGGACGGTTGGGACATCGTGTTGGCTCCAGGCGGCAGGGGCGCTGTAATCGGCCGATTATACGTTGCACTGCGGCAACGCGTCGCGGGGCGCCCCGTGTGGCGCGGCTGAGGGGGCCGTGCCCGCCGTGCCTGTGGCCGGCGCCGGTCAGCGGCGCACCGTGATGCCCTGATCGATCGTCCCGTACATCTCGAGGCTGCCGCCGCGCTCGCCGGCCGCGCCCGCACCGCCCTGCGCACAGGCCGCGCAGACGAGCGCCACCGCCAGCAAACAGAGAATCGTCTTCATCGTTGCGTCGTGTCACGTGCGGCAGCCCGCTGCCGCCGCTTTCGGCCATTCTACGCGCGCGCCGCACGCGGCCGCGGCCCGGTTCGCCGCATCGACGCCGCCGGCAAGTCTGCATCCGACATTTCAGCCGGAACCGAAACATCGAATGCGCGCGCCCACTACACTGGAGGCCATCCCGCCTGACGAGACACGACGATGACCGACCAAGACGACCACCACTTTCCGGGCCTGAGCCGCATCGGTTCGCTGATCGCCGACCCAGGACGCGCCGCGATGCTGTGGGTGCTGATGGACGGCAGCGCACGACCGGCAGGCGAGCTGACGATGATCGCGGGGCTGTCGCCCTCCGCCGCAAGCGCCCACCTCTCGCGCTTGACCGAAGGCGGCCTGCTCGCGCTCGACGTGCGCGGCCGGCACCGCTACTACCGGATCGCATCGGCCGACATCGCGGCGTCGCTCGAGGCACTCGCGAACGTCGCCCGCGCGGCCGCGCCGCATCGCGCGGCTCCGCCGCCGTCCCGCACGGTCCCGGCCGAATTGCGCTATGCGCGCACCTGCTACGACCACATGGCCGGCGAACTCGCGGTGCGCATCTTCGACGGGCTCACTGCGCGCGGCTGGCTGCAGGCGGACGGCGATGCGATCGAGACCACCGAACTCGGCACCCAGGCGCTTGCGCAATGGGGCATCGACGTCGCACAGCAGCGCACGCGCCGGCGCCGCTTCGCGTGCGGATGCCTCGACTGGAGCGAGCGGCGTTCACACCTCGGCGGCGCGCTCGGTGCGGCACTGCTCGAGAGCTTCTGCGCGCACGGCTGGATCGAGCGTGCGGCACGGCCGCGCGTGCTGCGCGTCACCGTGCCCGGACAGCAGGTTTTCGACGAGTGGCTTACGTCCGCTTGACGCCCGCATTGCGTCTGCACGACAACGGCGCGCGATCGACAGGTTTTGTTACATCGAGTGCCATTCGACTTACAAAACACCGAGCATTGAAACAGGCCGAGCGGATATTGTGCACTCAACGGCACGAATCGACGCGCCGCGACAATGACGAAGACGCTCAACATGGCCACCCTGTTCACGCTCAAGCGAACCGCCCGCTGCACACTGCTCGCGTTCGTCGCGCTTGCGGCCCTGCCCCCCGCATTCGCGCAATCGGCCGACGCCCCTCCGTATGCGGCCGCGGCACGGCAACCGGGCGGCGATCCGCCCAGCCGTGTCGCACGGCTCAATTACCTGTCGGGCGCCGTGACGACCGAGCCGGCCGGCACCGATACGTGGTCGTATGCCGCCGTGAACCGGCCGCTGACGACCGGCGACCAGCTCTGGAACGATGCCGGGGCGCGCTCGGAACTGCACATCGGCTCGACCGCGGTGCGGCTCGGCGAGTCGACGAGCCTGTCGGTGCTGAACCTCGACGACACGACGACCCAGCTGAAAGTGGGGCTCGGCACCGTATCGACTCACGTGCGCGATCTGCCGGCCGGCGGATCGTACGAAATCGACACGCCGAACCTCGCGCTCGGCATCACGGGCCCCGGCGACTATCGCGTCGACGTCGCGCCGAACGGCGCGAGCACGACGGTCACGGTGCGCAGCGGCAGTGCGACCGTCTACGGCAGCAACGGCCAGTATCCGCTGTCACCGGGGCAGCAGGTCGTATTCACGGGCACCGACCTGCAGGTCGCGCAGCAAGCCGCCGCCCCCGGCCCCGATGCGCTCGACCAGTGGGCCGCCAGCCGCGACGCGGCCGAGGAACGCTCGGTGTCGGCCCGCTATGTGTCCCGTGACATTCCCGGCTACCAGGATCTCGACGCAAACGGCACGTGGCGCAACACCCCGAATTACGGCCAGGTATGGGTGCCGAACGATACGCCGGCGGACTGGGCGCCGTATCACGACGGCCACTGGATCTGGCAGGCCCCGTGGGGCTGGACGTGGGTCGACGACGCGCCATGGGGTTTCGCGCCGTATCACTACGGCCGCTGGGCGTACGTGGACGATAGCTGGGCCTGGGTACCGGGCCCGCTGGCCGTCAGCCAGCCGCCGGCCTATGCACCGGCACTCGTCGCGTTCGTCGGCGGTGGCGGCGGCCCCGACTGGAGCGTCGCGCTCACGGTGGGCGGCGTCGCCGCGGCCGGCTGCGCGTGGTTCGCGCTCGGCCCGGGCGAACCGTGGCATCCGGGCTGGGGCGGCTGGAGCCCGCACTACTACGACCGGGTGAACCGCAACATCGTGGTGAATAACGTCAACGTGAACAAGACCGTGAACGTGACGAACATCACCAATATCACCAACATCAACAAGACCTACGTCAACTTCCGTGCGCCGCACGCGATCACGGCCGTACCGGCTGCCGCATTCGTGCACGGCCAGCCTGTCGCGCACTTCTCGCAGCACGTCGACCCGCAGCAATGGCGCAACGCGCACGTCACGCCGGGTACGCCGGGCATTGCGCCGGTGCGCCAGAGCTTCACCGGCGGGCTGCGCAATGCGAGCTACCGCCCGCCGGCGGCAATTGCCCAGCATCCGTACGTCGCCACGCGCAATCCCGCCGTGCCGGCCGCGTATCGCGACCAGGCCGCCGCCCACCTCGCGCAGCAAGGCGGGCGCGTGCCGGGTGCCGGCGCGCCCGTCGTGAAGACGAACGTGCCGGCCGACTATACGGCGCGTCCGGTCCGCGTACCGGGCAAACCGGGTGGCGGCGCATGGGCGATGCACAACGTCCAGCTCGTGAATCCGCACGGCCCCGTCGTGCAGCCGGCTCGCGCGCCTCGCGAAGGCCAGCCGGCCGCCTTGCAGGCCGGGCGGCCGGGAACACCGATGCCCGGCGTGCCGAATGCCACGCGGCCCACGAACGGCGAAAACCCCGGCGCACCGCACTTCGCCAACGGCGGCATGCCGCAGGCACCCGGCAACCCGGCGCCACATCAGGCGTTCGGGCCCGGTAACGGTGTCCCCCATCCGCCGGTAGCGAACAACAGTCCGGCCGGCATCGGCAATGCGCACGCGGCCGAGACGCCGTCGCCCGCCTGGATGCAGCCGCACACACCGATGGAGCGCCAGCGCCCCGCTCCGCCCACCGCACTGCATGCGGCGGGACAGAATGCGCTGCCGCCGGTGCGCAGCGCGGCGATCCCGCATCCGGAGGGCGCGCCGGCGCTGCAGGGCGCGCAGCCCGGCGGCCGGAACGAAACGCCGCGCGCACTGCCGCAACCAAGGCTCGACAATACGGCGCAGATTCCGCGCCCGCGCCCCGAATTCCCGACACCGGCGCAGCATGGGCAACCGCAACCGGAGCGCGCGGCGCCCGCGCCGCAACCGCACCCCGAATTCGCGCAACCGGCGCCACACCACGAAGTCGCCCCGCCACGTGTGAACGAGTACCGGCCGCCGGCCCCCGCCGTGCATGACATGCCGCGCCCGCAACCGCAGGCGCCGCGCATGGAGCCGAGACCGCAACCGGCGCCACGCATGGAGCCGCGCCCGTCGATGCCCGCACCGCACATGGAACCGCGGCCGCAACCGGCGCCGCACGTCGAGGCGCCACACCCGAGCAACCCGCCGCCGCAAGGCGGCCACGAAGAGCGGCACCGCCAGTAAGCGCCGCAAACATGAAACAAAAGGCCCGACCGGTATCAGCCGGTCGGGCCATTTTCCTGCGGGAAACGGATCGATGCCTCCGCGCGTCCCGGGCCGCGCGATCAGACGGCCATCGGTGCGGTCAGCGGCTCGTGGTGGCGATAGCCGACGAGCGAGAAATCCGACGGCTCGATCCGTTCCAGCCACTCGGGCTCGTAAACACCCGTCTTCGCGTATTCCGGCACACGGTCGGAAATCTCGAGCCGCGGGCTGTCGTAAGGCTCGCGCGTGAGCTGGCGCTGCAGCATGTCGAGCTGGTTCTCGTAGATGTGCGCGTCGCCGATGAAGTACGTGAACCAGCGCGGCGTGTAGCCGGTCAGCCGGCCGACGAGCGCCAGCAGCGCGGCCCCTTCCGTCAGGTTGAACGGCGTGCCGAGGCCGACGTCGTTGCTGCGGATGTACAGGCACAGCGAGATTTCGCGCTTCGTCGCGTTCGGCAGGAACTGGTACAGCAGATGGCACGCGGGCAACGCGATCTGGTCGAGCACGGCCGGGTTCCACGCGTGAAACAGGATGCGACGATCGGACGGGTTCTCCATGATCGTGTCCAGGCACTGGCGCAACTGGTCGATCGCCTTGTACAGCAGCACCTTCGGTGCGCCGTCTTCGTCGAAACGCGTCACGATCCGGAAGCCGCGGCGCGTCGCATCGGCGATCTGCGCGTCGGCGCCCGCGTCGAGCACCTTGTAGCCCGGCCACTGGCGCCATTGCACGCCGTACACGTCACCGAGATCGTCGACACCCTGGCGATACGGGTTCGCAAGCCACTGGGCATTCTCGTTCGCGTTCGCGTCCCACACCTTGCAGCCGAGCGCGCGGAAATCGGCCGCGCTGCGGGACGCGCGCAGGAAACCGACCAGTTCGCCGATCGCCGACTTGAACGCGAGCTTCTTGGTCGTCACGGCCGGGAAGCCTTGCTGCAGGTCGAAGCGCAGCATCGCGCCCGGCATGCTGATGGTGCGGATCCCCGTGCGGTTCTCCTGCCAGGTGCCGGTATCGAGAATGGTGCGAACGAGATCGAGATACTGTTTCATGCGGGTTCCTTCGGCCGCGAGGGCGGCCGTACCCGCCAATTTTAGCAAGCGTGACGCGGAAGCTCCTGCAACGGCGCTGAAAACCCTGCCAGCGTGTCGCCGCGATCGCGCATGCCGTGCGCGCACATCAGCCGGTAGAGCGTGACACGCGACACGCCGAGCTCGCGCGCGGCATCCGCGAAACGGCCACGATGGCGCAACAGCGCCTGCTCGATCGCCTGCCGTTCGGCCGCCTCACGCGCCTCCAGCAGCGACACGGGTGCGAGTGTCGCAAATTCGCTCAGCTCGAGATCGGCGGCGGTGATCATCCGCCCCTCCGACATGACGATCGCGCGGCGCACGCGATTGATCAGTTCACGCACGTTGCCCGGCCACGAATAGCCGTACAGCGACGCGACCGCATCAGGCGAAAAGCCGCGCAGGCGGCGATGTGCGTCGCCCTTGAAACGCTCGAGCATGTGACGCGCAAGTATCTCGATATCCTTGCCGCGCGCGCGCAGCGGCGGCTCCTCGATCTTCAGCACGCACAGGCGATGGAACAGGTCCTCGCGGAACCGTCCTTCGCGCAGCGCTGCGTCCATGTCCACGTGCGTCGCACAGATCACGCGCACGTCGACGGGCACCGATACGTGGGCACCGAGCCGCTCGATCTTGCCTTCCTGCAGGAAGCGCAGCAGGCTTGCCTGGCTTTCGAGCGGCAAGTCGCCGATCTCGTCGAGAAACAGCGTGCCACCGTTGGCGGCCTCGACGCGGCCGATCTTGCGCTGGTTCGCGCCGGTGAACGCGCCGCGCTCATACCCGAACAGCTCGGCCTGCAGCAGCGTCGACGGGATCGCGCCGCAATTGATCGCGATGAACGGCGCGTGCGCGCGCGACGAGCGCTCATGAATCGCGACCGCCGTCAGCTCCTTGCCCGTACCCGATTCGCCGGAGATGAACACAGGTGCGTCGGTCGCCGCGACGCGGCGAATCGTCCTGAAGAGCCCGAGCATCGCATCGCAGGTCCCGACCATCTCGCCCTCGCTGCGTCCCGTGCCGACGGGCGGCGCAGCGGTTTCGGTCAGCGCGACCATGCCGTGCGCATGACCGACGGTCTCGACGATCCGCGCCGTCTCGTACGGCATCGTCACGTAGTCGAAACAGTAGTCACGAATGAGATGGCGCAGCGTGGCGTCCTGCAACTGGCCGCGGCGCGTCGCCGCAATCCAGCCGATGTGCTGAATGCTCAGACAGGATTCGAGTTCGCGCAGGTCCGAGGGCTTGAAGCCCGGCGAAAAATCGAGCAGCCCGGCCGTTGCGACACCGTGCTGCACGACGCGCCGTACGTCCCGCACGGTCTCCGCGAGATCGACACGCCAGCCGCATTCGTCGAAATGGCCGCGCAACGCGTCGTTCGGCTCGCGCGAATAGTAGATCACATGCCGCTGATCGACTCCCATATGCTCACCCCGTTCCTCAACCGTCTAACGATTGCCGTGCACGTCAGTATGCGTGCGAAAGGATCGAATCGGGGCAGCCGAAGGCGGCTCGATTCGCCATGCCGATGCTCGGCAACGACAAAGCCTCGCATGATGGCGCTTATCTCGCGTCCAGTTATTTTGATCAAGATAGCTTAGTTATAGGCACTGAATACGACAATCCGATTTCAGTACCGTGGGCGATACGGCCGAATCGCTCAGGAGGTCGATGTATGTCAATCGTCTGCACATAGCACCTGTGCAGCAATGCGTGCAGTCATCGATGCATGCGACGATTTTCGTCCTTGAAGCGTATCGATTGAATCCGCAGTATTCCCGAGCCCCCTCGTTTCAGGCCTGAAACATTTTCAGCCGTTTTCCGCCACAATTCGCAACGCTTGCGCACGAATCGCAGTCTCGACAACGGTCGCGGCGCGATGGCATGCATTTCGCTGAATAGGGAAACCGTCGGAGACAGCGACCATGCGAAAACATCTTTTACTTTCTTTCGTGCCGATGACCATTGCGGTCGCGGCCGCCGGCCCGCCCACGCCCGTACACGCAGACGAAAGCTCGAAGCCGGATCACGCCGTGCTGCTTGCATCAAACACGCCGGGCATGCAGCACGGCGTCGGGTTCGGCATCGTGACCGTGTCGGCACCGCAACCGCTGCCGGCCGGCAGGACATCGGTGACCTTGTGGGACGAGATCCCCCCGCCGCCCCAGTTGCCGATGCCGCTCCCGATACCGCAGCCGGGCGACGTGCAGCATGCGATGGAAGGCACCGCACAAGGCAGTACGCATCAGTGACCGTCGATCGAACCATTTGATCAGGATGACGTATTGATCCGGACAGGCCGGAGAGCATCGATCAGAGGCTGCATTCGCGATCTCTCGACACGAAACGGTTTTGTGCTCCGTCCCCCGGCGGGCACGCTTTTTATTCATTCCGTCGCCGCGACGCGTGGCTTCGACCGTCGCGGCGCGCAGCGCCGGAAGGCGGATGCGCGCACCCGGAACCGGTGCGCGCCGCCGTTCCGGTAGAATCGGCGCCATTCCGGTTTTCCTCTCCCCACCTTCATGACGACGTTGACCCTGATCGTCGCGCGTGCCCGCAACGGCATCATCGGCCGCGACAACCAGTTGCCCTGGAAACTTCCCGAGGATCTCGCCTTCTTCAAGCGCACGACGATGGGCGCACCGATCGTGATGGGCCGCAAGACCCACGAGTCGATCGGCCGGCCGCTGCCGGGCCGCCGCAACATCGTCGTCACGCGCGATGCGGCGCGACGCTTCGACGGCTGCGACACGGTCACGTCGCTCGCCGATGCGCTGGCGCTCGCCGCGCGCGATGGGGTGCCCGAGGCGTTCCTGATCGGTGGCGCGCAACTCTACGCGGAAGGTCTCGCACTCGCCGACAAGCTGATCGTCACCGAGATCGATGCCGACTTCGACGGTGACGCGTCGTTCCCGGCACCCGACGCCGCGCACTGGCAGGAAGTGTCCCGCGACGCGCACCAGGCGGCCGCGCCGAACACGTTCGGCTATGCGTTCGTCGTCTACGAGCGCAAGCGCGGCTGACGCATCGCGCGCAATTAAAAAGCCCGACCGGCTCACTCACGCCGTCGGGCTTTTTTTGTTTGATGGCGGCTGATGCCGCGCGCCGCTTACTGCCCGGCGATCGTCATCTGCTCGATCAGCACCGAGCCCGTTTCCTTCGTGCCGCGCACGATCGAGTCGGCGCCGATCGCGACGATATGCCGGAACATTTCCTGCAGCGTGCTTGCGACGGTGATTTCCTCGACCGGATACTGGATCACGCCGTTCTCGACCCAGAAGCCCGCCGCGCCGCGCGAATAGTCGCCCGTCACGTAGTTCACGCCCTGCCCCATCAGCTCCGTCAGCAACAGGCCCGTGCCGAGCTTCTTCAGCATCGCGTCGAAATCGTCGTCCGGCTGCGTGTTCGAGCTGCGCAGCGCGAGGTTGTGCGAGCCGCCTGCGTTACCGGTGGTTTGCGTGCCGAGCTTGCGCGCCGAATAGGTCGACAGGAAGTAGCCTTCGACCACGCCATCCTTGACGACGCTGCGCGCACGCGTGCGCACGCCTTCCTCGTCGAACGGCGCGCTGCCCATCGCGCGCGGCACGTGCGGATCCTCGACGACCTGGATGTGCGGCGCGAACACCGGCTTGCCGAGACTGTCGACCAGGAACGACGTCTTGCGGTACAGCGCACCGCCGCTCACCGCCTGTACGAACGCGCCGAGCAGGCCGGCCGCGAGCGGCGCCTCGAACAGCACGGGCACCTTGCGGGTGTCGAGACGGCGCGCGCCCATCCGCGCAAGCGCACGCTCGGCCGCATAACGGCCCACCGCTTCGGGCGCCGCAAGATCGGTCGCGCTGCGCTTCGACGAATACCAGTCGTCGCGCTGCATGTGACGGCCGCTGCCCGCGATCGGCGCGCATGCGATGTAATGGCGCGAGTACGGGTAGCCGGACAGGAAGCCACGCGACGTCGCGAGCACGAACTGCGAATGCTGGGCCGACACGCTCGCGCCTTCCGAATTGCGGATCTGCGGGCTGACCGCGAATGCGGCATCTTCCGCGCGGCGGGCGAGTTCGACGGCCTCGTCGGCCGTCAGTGCCCACGGGTGGTACAGATCGAGGTCGCGCGGGTCGGTTTCGAGCAGCTCGGCTTCAGCGAGGCCGGCGGCCTCGTCCTCGGCCGTGAAGCGCGCGATGTTGTAGGCGGCGGCGACGGTATCCTTGATCGCGCCCGGCGAGAAATCCGACGTGCTCGCGTTGCCGCGCTTCTTGCCGATGAACACGGTCACGCCGACCATCTTGTCGCGGTTGTGCTCGATCGTTTCGACTTCGCCGCGGCGCACCGACACCGACAGGCCGTCGCCCTCGGAGATTTCGGTCGCGGCATCCGTCGCGCCGAGGGCCTTCGCATGGCGAAGGATGTCCGAGGCGATTTCCTTGAGCTGGTCCTGCGTGTGCGGGAAATAGCGCGCTTGTACGTCGAGATTGGCTGCCATCGTCTTGATATCCGGTGGCGGGCGGGCGCCCGCATGTTCAAAATGTTGCGTATCCCGCGATCATAGCAAGGTCCGGGGCCGGACACCGACAAGCTTGGCGTGTCCGCGGCGCGATACAATGCCGTCCATGACACGCAAAACCCGAATCCAGCCGATCGAGCATGCCGTCGAGGACGACGACAATGGCTACGATCGCCCCAGCAAATCCCAGTTGAAACGCGAAATGCACGCGCTGCAGGAGCTCGGCCAGGCGCTCGTCGACCTGCCGAAGGACGCCCTCAAGCGCATGCCGATGCCCGAAGATCTCGCGGACGCCGTGCGCGAAGCCCGCCGGATCACCGATCACGAAGGCAAGCGCCGCCAGCTCCAGTACGTCGGCCGCGTGATGCGCTCGCTGACCGACGACGAGACGGCCGCGCTGCGCACCGCGCTTGACGCGCAGCGCGGCGTGAACAAGGCCGCGACGGCCCGCCTGCACTGGATCGAACGCACGCGCGAACAGTTGCTCGCGAACGACGACGCGCTGACCGAATTCCTGCGCCAGCACCCGGAAGCCGATATCCAGGAAGGCCGCACGCTGATCCGCAACGCACGCAAGGAAGCGCAGCAGGGCAAGCCGCCGCGCTATTTCCGCGAGCTGTTCCAGTGGATCAAGGCCGCCGGCGGCGCGTCCGATACGGACGACGAAGCGGCGGACGACGCCGGAGACGACCATGACGACGAAGCGTAACCACCCGGACGAGCTCGTCGTCGGCCTCGTGTCGATCAGCGACCGCGCGAGCACGGGCGTCTACGAAGACAAGGGCATTCCGGCGTTGCAGGAATGGCTCGGCGGCGCGCTTACGTCGCCGTGGCGCGCCGAAACGCGCCTGATCCAGGACGATGCGCCCACGATCTCCGCCACGCTCGCCGAGCTCGTCGACGTCGCGGGATGCGACCTCGTGCTGACGACCGGCGGCACGGGCCCCGCGCGCCGCGACGTGACGCCCGAGGCCACGCTGGCCGTCGCGACGAAAGAAATGCCCGGGTTCGGTGAACAGATGCGGCAGATCAGCCTGAATTTCGTACCGACCGCGATCCTGTCTCGGCAGGTCGCGGTGATCCGCGAAACGGCCAAGGCCGACCATGCGGCGCTGATCATCAACCTGCCGGGCCAGCCGAAATCGATCCGGGAAACGCTCGAAGGGCTGCGCGATGCCGACGGCAAGTCGACCGTGCCCGGCATCTTCGCCGCGGTGCCCTACTGCATCGACCTGATCGGCGGCCCGTATATCGAGACCGACGACGCGGTGGTTGCGGCGTTCCGGCCGAAAAGCGCGCGGCGCTGAGCCTGTACCCGGCGCCGGGCGCGTGCCGGCCCGCTCAGGCGGCCGGCGCGGACTCGCCTGCCGGAGCCGACGCGGCCGGAATCAGGAAATGCTCGCGGTAGTACTTCAGCTCGTCGATCGATTCGTGGATGTCCGCGAGCGCCGTGTGCATCGCCCGCTTCTGGAACCCCTTGTAGATTGCCGGCTGCCAGCGGCGGCACAGCTCCTTGAGCGTGCTGACGTCGAGGTTGCGGTAGTGGAAGAACCGCTCGAATTCGGGCATCCAGCGCGCCATGAAGCGGCGGTCCTGGCAGATCGAGTTGCCGCACATCGGCGACTTGCCGGGCGACACGTACTGCGCGAGGAAGGCCTGCAGCTGCGCGGCGGCGTCCGCCTCGGTCACGGTCGACGCGCGCACGCGGTCGATCAGGCCCGAGCGGCCGTGCGTCGACTTGTTCCAGTCGTCCATCTTAGCGAGCGTTTCGTCGCTCTGGTGGATCGCGAACACGGGGCCTTCGACGGCGACGTCGAGCGTGGAATTGGTCACGACGACCGCGATCTCGATGATGCGGTCGTTATCCGGGTCGAGGCCCGTCATCTCCATGTCGAGCCAGACGAGGTTCAACTCGTTGCGCACGAGCGCGGGCTGGCTGGTGGAAGCGGCGGTATCGGTCATGAGTCATCCTGGAAAATGGCGGGCAGCGCGCGGCGCCGCCCGGGCGGCCGGCATCGCATCAGCGGGCCCGGTCCGCAAGAACATATAATTCTCGCATAGAACCCTTTGGCGCCTTCGATGTCACCCTTTTCGTTCACCCTGCTGTTCGCGCTCGCCGTGCTCGCGATGGTCGTCACCAAGCTGTGGCTCGCGTCGCGGCAGATCCGCTTCGTCGCCGCGCACCGCAACGGCGTCCCCGCGCAGTTCAGCGCGACCATCCCGCTGACCGCCCACCAGCGCGCGGCCGACTATACGGTCGAGCGCACCCGGCTGACGATGCTCGAGATCGTCGTCAGCGCGGCCGTGCTGGTCGGCCTCACGCTGCTCGGCGGCGTCGGCGCCCTCGACACGCTGCTTACCGGCTGGCTCGGCCGCGGCTACGGGCAGCAGGTCGCGCTCGTCGCCGCGGTGCTCGTGATCACGAGCGCGATCGACGTCCCGTTCGAGTATTACCGCCAGTTCGGAATCGAACAGCGCTTCGGCTTCAACCGGATGACCAAGCGGCTGTTCTTCACCGACATGCTGAAAAACTCGCTGCTTGGCGCCGCGCTCGGCCTGCCGCTGCTGTTCGTCGTTTTGTGGCTGATGAACCAGGCCGGCAGCCTGTGGTGGCTGTGGACCTGGATCGTCTGGGTCGCGTTCCAGATGCTCGTGCTGCTGATCTACCCGACCTTCATCGCACCGATCTTCAACAAGTTCGAACCGCTCAAGGACGACGCGCTGCGCGCGCGCATCGAGTCGCTGATGAAGCGCTGCGGCTTCGCGGCGAAGGGCCTGTTCGTGATGGACGGCAGCCGCCGCTCCGCGCACGGCAACGCGTACTTCACGGGCTTCGGCGCCTCGAAGCGGATCGTGTTCTTCGACACGCTGCTCGCACGCCTGTCCGGCCAGGAAATCGAGGCCGTGCTCGCGCATGAACTCGGCCACTTCAAGCGCCGCCACGTGATGAAGCGGATGCTCGTGTCGTTCGTGCTGAGCCTCGTGCTGCTCGCGCTGCTCGGCTGGCTTGCACAGCGCACGTGGTTCTACACGGGGCTCGGCGTCACGCCGTCGCTCGACACGAGCAACGCGGGCGCCGCGCTCGTGCTGTTCTTCCTCGCGATTCCCGTGTTCCTGTTCTTCGCGACGCCGTTCGGCAGCCTCACGTCGCGCAAGCACGAATTCGAGGCCGACGCATTCGCGGCCAGCCAGACCGACGCGCAGGATCTCGTCAGCGCGCTCGTGAAGCTCTATGAGGACAATGCGTCGACGCTGACGCCCGACCCTGTCTACACGGCCTTCTACTACTCGCATCCGCCCGCCTCGCAGCGGATCGACCGCCTGCTGCAGCACGCATGAGCCGGCCGACCTCCCGCAAACCGGCCCCGCGCGCGTCGGGCGCGCAACGTGCCGAAGGCCGCGTGATCGCGGCGCACGGGCGCCACTACATCGTCGCGCCCGACGATGGCGGCCCGATGCTGCAGTGCTTCCCGCGCGGCAAGAAGAGCGATATCGCGGTGGGCGACCGGGTCGCGTACGAACTCGCCTCGGCCGACCAGGGCGTCATCGTCGAGATCGGCGAACGGCGCAACCTGCTGTACCGTTCCGACCAGTTCAAGTCGAAACTGTTCGCGGCCAACCTCGACCAGTTGCTGATCGTGCTCGCGACCGAGCCCTATTTCAGCGAGGACTTGCTCGGCCGCGCGCTGATTGCCGCCGAGGCGAACGAGCTGAAGCCGCTCGTCGTGCTGAACAAGATCGACGTCGAAGCCGCGCTGCCGGTCGCGCGCGAGCGCCTCGCACCCTACCGCGCACTCGGCTACGACGTGCTCGAGCTGTCGGTGAAAGGCTCGCCCGACGACGCGCGCGCACAACTGATGCCGCACCTCGCCGGGCATTCGACGATCCTGCTCGGCCAGTCCGGGATGGGCAAGTCGACGCTCGTGAACCTGCTCGTTCCCGACGCCGAAGCCGCCACGCGCGAGATTTCGGCCGCGCTCAACAGCGGCCGTCACACGACGACGTTCACGCGCCTCTACCCGCTGGAAGGCGGCGGCGCCCTGATCGATTCGCCGGGCTTCCAGGAATTCGGCCTCTACCACCTGACGGAAGGCCGTCTCGAGCGCGCGTTTCCGGAGTTCCGGCCGCTGCTCGCGGACTGCCGTTTCTATAATTGCCATCATCTGCACGAACCCGGCTGCGCGATTCTCGAAGCCGTCGCCGACGGCCGCATCGCGCCGACACGGCATGCGCTGTATGCGCAACTCGTGCACGAGGCAAGCCAGATCGTCCGCTGACCCGCGCGGCACGCGCGCGGCGGCCAGCCGGTGCCATGCGGGCCGGCCCTCACCGACAGGAGCCGCGATGCGTTTCAAGGCACCCGATCTCGCGACGGCGCAGCATTGGGCCAACGTCCTCCAGGTGGCCGGCATCGGTTGCGAGCTGCATAACTGCTACGCGACCGGCGCACTCGGCGGCCTGCCTGCCGACGCGTGCACGCCCGAGCTGTGGCTCGACGACGAACGCGACGACGCGCTCGCGCGCCGGCTCCTCGATGCCGCTTCGCATGGCCCGTCGGCCGGCGCCGCGCCGTGGCGCTGCCGGCAGTGCGGCGAGGCGCTCGAGGCCCAGTTCACGGCCTGCTGGCAATGCGGCGCCGTGCGCGACCCGCGCGACGATTGACCTGCACAGCAAAAAAGGCCGGCATCGAGCCGGCCTTTTGTCTTTCATCGGGCACCGCACTGCCCCGTCACGACACCCAGACGGCGAGTGTCAGCATCAGCAGCAGAATCATCCACAGGATCACGGCGCGCCAGACAAGGCCAACTGCGGATTGCAACGTACGCGGCGTGCAATCGTCACCGACCGTCAATGGACCGCTGTCACCGACCGCCAGCGCATCGAGGCTCGACGGTTCCGCGAGCGGCCCCGCGAGGCGTGCGCCGAGCGCGCCGCTACCGGCTGCGAGCAGGACGCCGTCGTTCGGATCGGGCCACTGGCGCGTATGGTTGCGCCACGCGTAGATCGCGTCCTCGAAGTTACCGACGATTGCAAAGCCGAGTGCGGTCAGTCGCGAGGGAATCCAGTCGATCACGAAGAACGCGCGCTGCGCGAACGTCGAGAAGGCCGCCGTGCGGTCGTCGCCCGGCGTCGACCAGCTGCGCGCGAGGTATTCGGAAATCCGGTACAGCACGGCGCCGGCCGGGCCGATCGGCAGCACGTACCAGAAGAACACGCCGAACACGTGACGATGCGATGCGACAACGGCGTGAATCAGCGTATGGCGGACGATTTCGCCGACCGGCATGTCGACCGTGTCGATACCCGTCCACTCGTGCAGGATTTCGCGCGCACGGGGCACGTCATCGTTGTTGAGCGCGAGGTGGATGTCGGTGAAGTAGTGGCTGAACTGGCGGAAGCCGAGCGTGAAATACACGACGACGACGTTCCAGATGAACGCGAGCACGAAGCTCACCTTGTACAGCAGGAAATAGATCAGCGCGACGATCAGCACCCACGGCAGCACGACCGCGAGCCATGCGAGGATGCCGTGCTTCTGCTTGCCTGCGTCTAGACCATGCGCGACGGTTTCCGCATGAAACTGGAACAACGCGAACACCGGATTGTTCGGCGACAACGCGCGGACCTGTTCGATGATGAGGGCGAGGAGAACCGAAAAGAAAGTCATGCGTGGCGCCGTCTTCGGAGTTATGTCATTTTTTGCATAACGATAGCACAGCGTAAGCACCGGATGGCTGCCGGCGCAGTCGTGCGGCAGCCGGCCGCACGCGCCAGCCGCCGCGTGTGCCTAGCCGGCTGCCAAGAAGCGGTACAGATTGCGCAACATGCCGGCAGTTGCGCCCCAGATGAAGTAATGCCCGCCGGGTTCGCCATTCGGATAGGGCATCGCAAAAAAACGACGCTCGCCGCCTTCCCAGCGAAACACCCGGACCTGATGGTTCGCGGGATTCATCAGGAACGCGAGCGGCACCTCGAAAATCTCGGCCACTTCGAACGTGTCGGCCTGCACGGTGAACGGCGGATGCACGAGACCGACCACCGGCGTCACGCAGAAGCCCGTGCCGGTCAGGTAGTCGGGCAATGCGCCGAGGATCTCGACACGCTCGTCCGCCAGCCCGATCTCTTCCTTCGCCTCGCGCAACGCGGTTGCGGTCGCGTCACGATCGAACGGTTCGCGGCGACCTCCTGGGAAGCTGATCTGTCCGGCGTGGTCGTTCAGGTGGTCGGCACGCTGGGTCAGCAACATGGTGAGGCCGGACTCGCGGACGACGAGCGGAACGAGGACGGCCGCGCTACGCGGATCGACGCCCTCCTGCAATCTCGCCTCGTCGGGCTCGACGCTCCACTCGAGCGTGCGCGCGAAACGGTCGCGCAGGCCGGACGGTGTCATCAGGCGGGAATCGATGGCCGGCAGGCCGGCGCCGGTGCCTTCGACCGGCAGGACTTCGGGATCGATGATGGGGCGGCGATTCAATGGGGCTCTCGTGTTTGTGTCGTATCGAGCATATTGTCGCGCCAGAATGAAAAAAGCACCCGGGTGGGTGCTTTTTCCTTACAGCTCTTACTCTTGGGAAGCTGCTGCGGCGCGATCCTTCGACACCAGCTTTTCCTTGATACGAGCCGACTTGCCCGAACGCTCGCGCAGGTAGTACAGCTTCGCACGACGCACATCGCCGCGGCGCTTCACGACGATGCTTGCCAGCAGCGGCGAGTACGTCTGGAACGTACGCTCGACGCCTTCGCCCGACGAGATCTTGCGGACGATGAAATTCGAGTTCAGGCCACGGTTGCGAATAGCGATCACGACGCCTTCGTAGGCCTGAACGCGCTTGCGGTTACCTTCAACCACGTTCACGTTCACGATCACCGTGTCGCCCGGGGCGAATTCGGGGATCGTCTTGCCGGCGAGCGCGCGCTCGATTTCTTCCTGCTCAAGTTTTGCGATCAGATTCATTACTGACTCCTTATGCCATCGTGTCGGCGTTCACACCCGCCTGCTTCCAGGCCTGGCCCCGATAGAGGATGGATTCACATCAGGCGCCGCACACGCATGTACGGCACCGCCAATTCCCGCCCGCGACACCGCCTCAGGAGGCGTCCTTCGCTTCGCGTGCGAGGTTCGCAAGCCACGCCTCGTCGGCCCGGCTCAGCAACTTCTCGCGGCGCGCCCGGACGATCAGGTCCGGCCGCTTCCGCAACGTATTCCTCAATGCTTCCTGGCGCCGCCACCGCTCGATCTCGGCATGATGCCCACCGAGCAGTACGTCCGGCACGCGCATGCCATCGTATTCCTCGGGGCGCGTGTAGTGCGGACAATCGAGCAGGCCGTCGGCGAAACTGTCCTGCACGGCCGACAGCGAATCGTTCAGCACGCCGGGCAGCAACCGCACGACGGCATCCATCATCGCCATCGCCGGCAATTCGCCACCCGACAGCACGAAATCGCCGAGGCTGATTTCCTCGTCGACGCAACGGTCGAGCAAGCGCTGGTCGATCGCCTCGTAGCGACCGCACAGCACGACGACGCCGGGTTCCTGCGCCATCCGCACCGCGCGATCGTGCGTGAGCGGTGCACCTTGCGGCGACATCATCACGACGCGCGTGCTCGAGATACCCTGTTCCGCCTGCGCCGCTTTCGCGGCATCGATCGCGGCTTCGAGCGGCCTGGCCAGCATCACCATACCCGGACCGCCGCCGTACGGACGATCGTCGACCGT
Source organism: Burkholderia sp. AU4i (assembly GCF_000466765.1). Lineage (NCBI taxonomy): Bacteria > Pseudomonadati > Pseudomonadota > Betaproteobacteria > Burkholderiales > Burkholderiaceae > Burkholderia > Burkholderia sp. AU4i. The sequence goes on from NZ_ASSI01000076.1 coordinate 68,149, forward strand.
GCGGTAGTTGTCCGTCGTGAAATCACGCGGGTTCCAGGTGCGCAACCCGAAGCGCCCTTGCTTGACGGCCCGGCTGGTGATCCCCCAGTCGGTCAGTGCACGGAACATCTCGGGAAAGAGCGTGACGACGTCGAACTGCACCGCGCTCTCGGTAACCTGGTTCATTTCAGTAATCGGCTTCCCAGTCGACGACGATGCGACGCGCCGCCTGATCCACCGTTTTGACGTATACGCCGACGAACGGAATCAACCGCTCGTCGGTGGTCGGCTGACCGTCTTTGCCGGTCGCCGGATACTCGACACGCATGATCGAATGCACGCCGTTGTCGATCATCCCGCTCACCTTCCCGAGCGCCACCGATTGCTCGTTGACGACATCGAGACCGATCAGGTCGACCCAATAGAATTCGTCCGCGGCCAATGCCGGGAAATCTTCCCGGCGCACGAACACGCGAAAACCGCGCATGGCCAGCGCGGCATCGCGGTCGCTCACGCCCGCGGGTTGCGCAACGACAGTGTCGCTGTGCGTCTTCGACTGCAGGATGCGGACGGAAAGCCGCTCCGCACCGCGCTCCAGCCACCAGTGGCGCGCCTTGAGCAGCGCATCGCCACCGCGACCGGCGTCGGCATGTGTCGCCACCTTGACCCAACCCTTCAGGCCATAGGCGTCGACCACTGCCCCGACCTCGACGGCATCGTCGGGCCAGGCCTGCGCCACTTCGAGACTGCCCTGCTCGGCAGCCTGACCGGCGTTCGCGACAACGTCGCGCTCGACCGGCTTGCGGACGAATGCGCCAAACGACGCACGCCCGCGCCTTGCATTACCGGAATCGTGACCCGCCATCAATGCACCTCACAGCCGGCACGACCGGCACACCGTGCCATGTTAGGCAGCCGGTTGCGCCTTTTGCGCTTCCTTCACGAGACGCTGGACGGTCGGCGACAGTTGCGCGCCAACGCCTTGCCAGTACGTCAGGCGATCCTGAGCGATACGCAGCGATTCGCCCTTCGTGGCGACCGGGTTGTAGAAGCCGACGCGCTCGATGAAGCGGCCGTCACGACGGTTGCGCGAATCGGTAGCAACGATGTTGTAGAACGGGCGCTTCTTCGAGCCGCCACGAGCCAGACGGATGATAACCATATGATGTCCTTCGGGAAAACCGGGTTCGAAACTACTGAAACACGCGATTATAGCCGGAAACCAGAGGTACAACAAACACTTACGCGCAAAAAATCCGCGGGCGGCCTGTCCGCCGGGCATAGAATCGTCGTGTCCGGGACGTTCCACACCGTCATGCCGCCCCTTCGCGCCGCCTCGATGTGCCGCGCGCAGCACCGTTTCGCGGCGCTGCTTGCCGGCCTTGCCTGCCTCGTATCCGCAATGGCGTCAGCCGCGCCGCTGCCGGTGGGCGAACTCGTCGTGCCGCCCGGCTTCCACGTCGAAGTGCTGGCCGACGCGGTACCGACCGCTCGCGAAATGGCGTGGTCGCCACGCGGCATCCTGTATGTCGGCACGCGGGAAGGCCGCGTGCACGCGTTCGTGATGCACGAGGGCCGGATCAGCGCGCGCTACGTGATCGCGTCCGGGCTCGACATGCCCGTCGGTGTCGCCTACCGTGACGGCGCACTCTATATATCAGCCGTATCGCGCATCCTGCGGCTCGATCGCATCGACGACCGGCTCGCCACGCCGCCCGCACCCGCCGTCGTCACCGACGCGCTGCCGACCAAACACCATCACGGCTGGAAATTCATCGCATTCGGCCCCGACGGCAAGCTGTACGTGCCGACCGGCGCACCGTGCAACGTCTGTCTCGCCGATCGCAGCCGCTACGCGATCATCGCGCGCATGAAGGCGGACGGCAGCGGGAACGAGATTGTCGCCCGCGGCATACGCAATACGGTCGGTTTCGCATGGCACCCCGATTCGGGCGAGCTGTGGTTTACCGACAACGGGCGCGACATGATGGGCGACGACGTGCCCGACGACAAGCTGAGCCGCGCACCGCGCGCAGGCCTCGACTTCGGCTTCCCATACTGCCATGGCGGCGACACGCCTGACCCCGAATTCGGCAGCCCCGACGTTTGCCGCCGCTACGTGCCGCCCGTATTGAAACTCGGTGCGCACGTCGCGGCCCTCGGCATGCGCTTCTATACAGGGCCGATGTTTCCGGCGTCGTACCGCAACAACGTGTTCATCGCCGAACACGGCTCGTGGAACCGCAGCACGAAGGTCGGCTACCGCGTGATGCGTGTCGTGGTCTCGGCAGACGGCAGCCACGCGCGCCAGACTCCGTTCGTCACCGGCTGGCTGCGGCCCGACGGCACGGTATGGGGACGCCCTGCCGACGTGCTGCCGCTGCCGGACGGCTCGCTGCTCGTCAGCGACGATTACGCGGGCGCAATCTATCGCGTGACCTATGCGGCACCTTGACGCAGTACAGGGATGACCGGCCCCGACCGGGCATCGTAGAATGCGTGCCGGGCCGCGCGCCCGCGCCGGCCCGCCGGCCGCCCATGCCAACGACAATACGCCGCCATCCATGTCCAGCAGCACCGCACCGTCCCGCCGCTTCCGCTCCAAGACGCTCACCGCCGGCCTCGCGTTCCTGTTCGGTTCGCTCGGCGCGCACCGCTTCTATCTGTATGGCTTTCGCGACGTGTACGGCTGGGCGCACCTGCTCGCGACGATCGTCGGCATCCCGGGCTTCCTCTTGCTCGCCGCGACCCAGCGCAGCGCCGGCCTCGGCTGGTGGCTTGCGGTACCCGGCGCAATCTCGCTGCTGGCCGCCTTCCTCGCCGCGCTCGTTTACGGGCTGCGTCCCGACGAAAAATGGGACGCGCAATTCAACGCGGAGACGGGCAGGCACAGCAAGTCGGGCTGGACCGTGATCTTCGTGGTGATCTTCTCGCTGCTGATCGGCGCGTTCCTGCTGATGACCGCGCTCGCACTGTCGTTCCAGACGTATTTCGAGTCGCAGGTCGAAGCGGCCAAGCAGATTTCGCAGTAAGCGCAACGAACGCGACACACCGGCACCCCGCGCCGGTTTGGCGCGCCGATCAGAACAGGTTCAATTGCATGTCGTCGCGCGCCTGCGTCGATCGCGTGCCGGCTGAACGCACAGCGACACGCGGCACCGGCGCCGCGGCGGCCGGCGTGCCGCGAAACTGCGACAGATCGAGAATGCCGTTTGTGCGCTCGTTCAGCCCGAGCCGCTTGACGGCCTGGCGGAAGCGCTGCCGCAGCAGGTCGGCCCAGATTCCCTCGCCCTTCATCCGTTTCGAGAAATCCGAGTCGTAGTCTTTCCCGCCGCGCATGTCGCGCACGCGGTTCATCACGCGCTCCGCGCGGTCGGGAAAATGCGCGGCCAGCCAGTTCTTGAACAGCGGCGCGACTTCCCACGGCAGCCTCAGGATGATGTAGCTCGCATGCGTCGCGCCGGCTTCCGCGCACGCCTCGAGCACACGCTCCATGTCGGGCTCGGTGACGAACGGAATCATCGGCGCAATGCTCACGCCGACCGGCACGCCCGCCTCGCTCAACGCACGAATCGTACGCAACCGTCGCGCCGGCGTCGCCGCGCGCGGCTCGAGCGTGCGCGCGAGATCGGCGTCGAGCGTCGTAATCGTGACCGCCGCCATCACCTGCTTGCGCTCGGCCATCGGCGCGAGCAAGTCGAGATCGCGCTCGATCAGCGACGACTTCGTGATCGCCGCGAACGGCAACCCGCGATCGTGCATCACCTGAATCACGCTGCGCGTGATGCGCAAGTCGCGCTCGACCGGCTGGTAGGCGTCGGTGTTGACGCCGAGCGCGATCGGCTCGGGCACGTAGCGCTTGCGCGAAATCTCGCGCTCGAGCAGCTCGGCCGCATTGACCTTCGCATAGATGCGGCTTTCGAAATCGAGCCCCGGCGACAAGCCGAGATAACTGTGCGTCGGACGCGCAAAGCAGTAGATGCACCCGTGCTCGCAACCGCGATACGGATTGAGCGATACGCTGAATGGAATATCGGGCGACTGGTTGTGCGTCAGGATGCTCTTCGCCCGCTCCTCGAATACCTGCGTGCGCAGCGGCGCGGGGAAATCGGCATCGTCCGACTCGTGTGTCCAGCCGTCGTCGACCGCTTCACGCTGCGCGATCTCGTATCGCCCCTGCAGGTTGTCGACCGCACCGCGCCCCTTGCGGGGCACGGGCGGCGCTATCGGAAATTCGTTGTCGGATCGATCGTCCATATGCCCACCCATTCGCCTGCGCCCAATACTGTACATTTATACAGTATTGGGCGCAGCGTGCCAAGGGCGGGATAAAGGGCCCGGCGGACTGCTGCCGGTACGTCAGTCGCCCACCGCGATCGTCAGCGTCTCCTTGATTTCCTCCATCACGACATAGCTCTTCGACTGCACGGCGCCCGGCAACTGCAGCAGGATGTCGCCGAGCAGCTTGCGGTAGTCGGCCATTTCGCCGATCCGCGCCTTGATCAGGTAGTCGAAATCGCCGGACACGAGATGACACTCGAGCACCTCGTCGATCTTCATCACTTCCCGGCGGAATTGCTCGAACATGTTGCCGCCCTTGTGGCCGAGTGTGATCTCGACGAACACCAGCAGCGAGGCATCCAGCTGGTGAGGATCGACACGCGCGTGATAACCGGTGATCACGCCGTCCCGCTCCATGCGTCGCACACGCTCGATACACGGCGTGACGGTCAGTCCGACCTGTTCCGCGAGGTCCTTCATCGCCATCCGGCCGTCGTCCTGGAGCAGTTTCAGGATGCGCCGGTCGAGCTTGTCGAGCGAGCGTACGGGCTGACGTTGCGTTCTCATTTGTTTATGCTGAAAACCTGAAAAATACGATAACAAAACCTACACATTCGACAATACCATAGCGCAAAAAACTAGATCAGCTAGAGGTTACACGGAGCCGCAGGTGCGCCCGGCCTCGATCTGGTCCCTTCCATCTGGAGCAGCTATGCGAGTCATCATTCTGGGCAGCGGTGTGGTGGGCGTGGCAAGCGCGTATTACCTCGCGCGCGCCGGTCATGAAGTCACGGTGATCGACCGGGAGGCCGGCCCGGCGCTCGAGACGAGCTTCGCGAACGCTGGCCAGATCTCCCCCGGTTATGCCGCGCCGTGGGCCGCCCCCGGCGTGCCGCTGAAGGCCGTCAAATGGATGTTCGAGAAACATGCGCCGCTCGCGATCCGCCTCGACGGTACGCGCTTCCAGCTCCAGTGGATGTACCAGATGCTGCGCAACTGCACGGCCGAGCGCTATGCAGTCAACAAGGGCCGCATGGTTCGCCTCGCCGAATACAGCCGCGACTGCCTGCAGGCGCTGCGCGCCGATACCGGCATCCAGTACGAAGGCCGCACGGGCGGCACGCTGCAACTGTTCCGCACGCAGCAGCAACTCGACGGTGCAGCGAAGGACATCGCCGTCCTTCAGGAAGCGAACGTGCCGTTCGAACTGCTGTCGCCGGCCGAACTGAAGAATGCCGAACCGGCCCTCGCCGCCGTTTCGCACAAGCTGACGGGCGGCCTGCGCCTGCCGGGCGACGAAACGGGCGACTGCCAGCTGTTCACGACGCGCCTCGCGGCACTCGCGGAATCGCTCGGCGTCAAGTTCCGCTACAACACGCCGATCGATGCGCTCGCGATCGCGGGCGGCAAGATCGCCGGCGTGCAGTGCGGCAGCGAGACGGTGCGTGCGGACGCGTACGTCGTCGCGCTCGGCTCGTACTCGACCAGCTTCATCTCGAACCTGATGAAGATCCCCGTCTATCCGCTGAAGGGCTATTCGATCACCGCGCCGATCGTCAACGAAGCGGCCGCGCCCGTATCGACCGTGCTCGACGAAACCTACAAGATCGCGATCACGCGTTTCGACCAGCGCATCCGCGTCGGCGGCATGGCGGAAATCGTCGGCTTCGACAAGAAGCTGCGCGCCGCGCGCCGCGAAACGCTCGAAATGTGCGTGAACGACCTGTTCCCGGGTGGCGGCGACACGTCGAAGGCAACGTTCTGGACGGGCCTGCGCCCGATGACGCCGGACGGCACGCCGATCGTCGGTCGCACGCCGGTGTCGAACCTGTTCCTGAACACCGGCCACGGCACGCTCGGCTGGACGATGTCGTGCGGTTCGGGCCAACTGCTCGCGGACCTGATCTCGGGCAAGATGCCTGCGATCCAGGCTGACGACCTGTCGGTACACCGTTACCTGAAGGACGTGGCAGGCCAGACGCGCCCGGCCTACGCATAAGCCGCTGCCGCCCGCAGCAATGCGGGCCTGCCGGCCGGCATCAAAGAGAAAGGCGCCCCGGGGGGCGCCTTTTTCATGACGTCGAGTGTCCCGCGAAGAATCAGAACTGGTCTTCCGTCAACGCGAGCACGCCCTCGTTGCCCTTCGTGCCGACGATCGACGCCTCGAGCGCGCCTGCCTGCACCAGCACCTGCTCCGCATAGAGCTGCGCGATCGCGATCTTCGCGTCGAAGAACGCCGGGTCGCTCGCGCGGTTCGCCTGCGCGGCCACCAGCGCACGCGCCATCTGCCATCCGCACAGCACCACGCCCGCCAGCTTCAGGTACGGCACGCTGCCCGCGAACACCGCGTTCGGGTCCTGCTTCGCGTTCGCCAGCACGTAATCCACCACCGACGACAGCGCCTTCGCGCCCTTCTCCAGCTGCACCTTCATCGATGCGGCCGCCGCACCGTCCAGCTTGCCCAGCGCCGCGACAGTCTCGCCGATTTCGGCGATCAGCGCCTTCGCCACCGCGCCGCCGTCGCGCAGCGTCTTGCGGCCCACCAGGTCGTTCGCCTGGATCGCCGTC
>NZ_ASSI01000077.1:0-42805 GCF_000466765.1 Burkholderia sp. AU4i
ACAGCGTGAACGACAGCAGCCAGCCCGCGATCAGCGCCTGCGAGATCAGCGGCAGCGTGATCGTGAAGAACACCTTCAGCGGCGTCGCGCCGAGATCGAGCGCGGCCTCTTCCAGCGACGGGTTCAGCTCGCGCACGCGCGACTGCACGATGATCGCGACGTACGAGATGCACAGCATCACGTGGCCGAGCCAGATCGTGAAGATGCCGCGCTCGGCCGGCCAGCCGATCCACTTCGCCAGTTCGATGAACAGCAGCAGCAGCGAGATCCCCTGGATCACCTCGGGAATCACGAGCGGCGCGTTGATCATCCCGCTGAACAGCGCGAAACCGCGAAAACGCCCCATCCGCGCGAGCACGAAACCGGCCCAGGTGCCGATGATCACCGACGCGAACGCGGTCAGCACGCCGATCTTCAGCGACAGCCACGCGGCCGTCAGCAGCTCGTCGTCCTCGACGAGCGCCGAGTACCAGCGGAACGAGAACCCCGACCACACGGTGACGAGCTTCGACTCGTTGAACGAATAGACGATCAGGCTGATGATCGGGATGTACAGGAACGCGAAGCCGGCAAACAGCGCCGCGAACTGCAGGTAACGATTCGGCTTCATCGACGGCCTCCCTGCTCCTTCGCCTGGAAGTGCTGGAACATCGCCATCGGCACGAGCAGCAGCAGCACCATCGCGCAGGTCACGGCCGATGCCATCGGCCAGTCTGCGTTGTTGAAGAACTCGTTCCACATCACGCGGCCGATCATCAGCGTGTTCGCGCCGCCGAGCAGCTCGGGAATCACGTACTCACCCACCGCCGGGATGAACACGAGCAGGCAGCCCGCGATGATCCCGTTCTTCGACAGCGGCAGCGTGATCTGCACGAACGCCTTCCACGGTTTCGCGCCGAGGTCGTATGCGGCCTCGAGCAGACGCAGATCCATCTTCACCAGGTGCGCGTACAGCGGCATCACGAGGAACGGCAGGTACGAATACACCATCCCGATGTACACCGCGTAGTTGGTGCGATACAGCTCGATCGGCGTATGCGTGAGGCCGATCCACATCAGGAAGTTGTTCAGCAGCCCGTTGTTCTTCAGGATGCCGATCCACGCGTACACGCGGATCAGGAACGACGTCCAGAACGGCAGCATCACGCCCATCATCAGCAGGTTGCGGGTCGCCGGGTTCGAGCGCGCGATGTAGTACGCCATCGGATAGCCGATCAGCAGGCACAGCAGCGTCGTGATCGCGGCCACCCACACCGAGTTCACGTAGGTCGCGAAATACAGGCTGTCCGTGAACAGGAACGCGTAGTGCGACAGGTTCAGCGCGACGTGCACGACGCCGTCGGTGTACGACGCAAGCTCCGTGTACGGCGGGATACCGAGCTGCAGCTCCGCGAAACTGATCTTGACGACCAGCACGAACGGCACGAGGAAGAACAGCACGAGCCACGTGAACGGGCCGGCCACGACCGCCGTGGCGCCCGTCAGGTTGAAGCGCCGCACCGGCCACGAGAGCATGGACTTGAACGAGGTCATGACGTCAGCACCACGCCGGCAGTCGCGCTCCAGCGCACGTAGATCTCGTCGCCGAGCGACGGCGTGTCGAGCTCCGAAATCGCGAGGCTCGACACGTTCGCGATCACCATCTTGCCGCCGTCGAGCTTCACGTGGTACAGCGAATAGCCGCCCATGTACGCGACGTTGCCGATCCGGCCGCGCGCCCAGTTGAACGCACCTTCGGGCGGCTTGCGCGTGAGCGCGATCCGCTCGGGGCGCACCGACACCGTGACCGGCATCCCGAGCGGGCCCGAGATCCCGTGGCTCACGTACAACCGGCTCGGCAGCTCCGGCGATTCGATGTACACGTGGTCGGGTTCGTCCTCGACGGTCACGCCTTCGAACAGGTTCGTCGAGCCGATGAACTCGGCCGAGAAGCGGCTGTTCGGGTATTCGTACACTTCGTTCGGCGAGCCGATCTGCACGATCTGGCCTTCGCTCATCACCGCGAGGCGATTGGCCATCGTCATCGCTTCTTCCTGATCGTGCGTGACCATGATGCAGGTGACGCCGACCTTGTTCAGGATGTTGACGAGCTCGATCTGCGTGCGCTGGCGGATCTGCTTGTCGAGCGCGGACATCGGCTCGTCGAGCAGCAGCAGCTTCGGGCGCTTGACCAGCGAGCGCGCCAGCGCGACGCGCTGCTGCTGGCCGCCCGACAGCTGGTGCGGCTTGCGCTTCGCGTACTTGCTCATCTGCACGAGTTCGAGCGCCGCGGCCACGCGCTCCTTCAGTTCGGCCTTCGGCGTGCCTTCCTGCTTGAGGCCGAACGCGACGTTCGACTCGACCGACATGTGCGGGAACAGCGCATACGACTGGAACATCATGTTCACGGGCCGCTTGTACGGCGGCATCTGCGCGAGGTCCTCGCCGTCGATCAGGATCTTGCCCGACGTGACCGTCTCGAGGCCCGCGAGCATCCGCAGCAACGTCGACTTGCCGCAGCCCGAGCTGCCGAGCAGCGCGAACAGCTCGCCCTGGCGCACGGTCAGGTTGACGCTGCGCACGGCTTCGGTGTCGCCGAATTTCTTGACGACGTCGACGATCTGGACAAAGTTCTCGGCGCGCGCATCGGCGCCGGAGGAGGAAACGGAGGACGGTGCGCCCGCGACCGGCGCACCCGACTGGCTATTCATGATGTGCTGCATCTCTCCTGCGTTGAACGAACAAAGCCCCCGGGGGCACCAGGGGCTTCATGACTGCTGGGAACGCCGGCTCGCGTCAGCGGCCCGACTTCAGCTCGGTCCACAGACGCGTCTGCAGACGCTGGATTTCAGGCGGCAGCGGCTTGAGCAGGAACAGCGTCTTCACGACGTCGGCCGGCGGATAGACGGCCGGGTCGTTCGCGACGTCGGGCCGCACGTACTTGCGGGCCTCGGCGTTGGCGCTCGGGTAGTACACCGCGTTCGTGATCGCCGCGTGGACCTTCGGATCCTCGATGTAGTTGATCCACTCCAGCGCGGCTTCCTTGTTCTTCGCGTCCTTCGGGATCGCCATCACGTCGAACCACACCGGCGCGCCGCCCTTCGGAATGTAGTACTCGACCTTGTACGACTTCTTCGCCTCGATCGCGCGATGCTTCGCGATCACGACGTCGCCCGACCAGCCGAACGCGAAGCAGATGTCGCCGCCGACCAGGTCGTTGATGTAGCCCGACGAGTTGAATTGCGTGATGTACGGGCGGATCTTCTTCAGCACTTCCATCGCGGCCTTGTAGTCGGCCGGGTTCGTGCTCATCGGATCCTTGCCGATGTAGTGCAGCGTCGCCGCGAACATCTGGTCGGGCGCGTCGAGCACCGACACGCCGCAGGTCTTCAGCTTCGAGATGTTTTCCGGCTTGAACAGGATGTCCCAGTTGTCGAGCGGCACCTTGCCGAGCGCCTGCTGCGCCTTCGTCAGGTTGTACGCGAGACCGGTCGTGCCGTACGCCCAGGGCACCGAGAACTTGTTGCCCGGGTCCGCGCCGGCGACGAGCGCCATCAGTTGCGGATCGAGGTACTTGAGGTTCGGCAGCTTCGACTTGTCGAGCGGCGCGAAGATGCCGGCGGCGATCTGCTTGCCCGCGTAGTTGCTGGTCGGCACGACGATGTCGTAGCCCGAGCTGCCCGTCAGCAGCTTCGCCTGCAGCGTATCGTCGCTGTCGTAGTTGTCGTAGCGAACCTTGACGCCCGTCTGCTTCTCGAAGTTCGGGATCGTGTCCTTCGCAATGTAGTCCGACCAGTTATAGACATTGAGCTGCGTATCCTTCGCCGCTGCCGCCGATGCACCCACGCACAGCGCGAGCGCTGCGAACCGGCCCACTACCTTTGCTTTCATCCCGTTCTCCCTCCGGCCGGACACGTTGCCCGGCTGCCGTCTGCCTCGTCATGGCGGCGCATTCTGGCGCGCCGCCCCTCGAAAACCCCGAAAACTACCATCATTCGCGCCCCGTCACAAAAAAATCATGCCGGTGTCGCGCAAACGGAACAGATATCCCGCTGCCGGCCGGTCAGGCAGCCCGTGCGGCGAGACGTTCCCGGGGAATTCTATCGGGTAATCGGCGGCTGTCCACCGGGAAAGACAGGCGCCGACGAAACCGCGTTCGCCGGCCGGACGCGAGCCGTGCGGCGGCTGCGCCCGAACCCGGCCCTACTGTCACGCCGCTGCACCGGTACGGTATGCCGGCCGCACCCGCCCGACCGACCGGCCGCGATGCATTAAAATGGCGGCTGACGATTCAACTGCGTGAACCCCTCGATGGCCTCCAATCTCCACGACCTGCCCGACAGCCCCTGCATCGGCGTGTGCTCGACCCTCTTCGACGAAGTCTGCAAGGGCTGCGGCCGCACGGCGGCCGAAGTGTCGAACTGGGTGTTCCTGAGCGACGACGAAAAGCGCGCGGTATGGGAGCGCATCCAGCGCGAAGGCACCGCGATGCGCTTCCAGTACGACAAGCTGTAAATCCGCCGCGCAAAAAAAAGCGGCATGCAGACCGCCATGCCGCCAACCCCAACTCTGTTCTGTTTCTGTTCCTGTTTCTGCTCGTTTCCCGCCGCGTCTAGAACTTCATCCCGACGCCCACGCCGACGATCAGCGGATCGATGTGAAGCGTGCCGATGCCCTTGTCGCCGAGCGTCGCATCGGTGCTCATCCAGATCTTCTTCACGTCGACGTTCATGAAGACCTTCTTCGTCAACTGCACGTCCACGCCGAACTGCAATGCCGGGCCGAAGCTGCTCTTGTTGATCGACACGCCCTGCCCGCCGACGTTGAGCCCGTTGTTGTAGAAGTACGTGTAGTTCACGCCCGCGCCGAAATACGGACGCACCTTGCCGGCATGGTTGAAGTGATACTGCAGCAGCAGTGTCGGCGGCAGCACGCCCACGCCGCCGAGATTGCCCAGGCTCGACGTCAGCTGGTGCCGCGACGTGCCGAGAATCAGTTCGACGCCGAGGTAGTCGCGGATCATGTACGTGAAGTCGAGCTCGGGCACGATCGCGTTGTTCACGCCGACGTTGAGCGCGCCCAGCGTGTCGCTCGCGCGTTCGTTCGGCTGGATGCTGATCGCACGCAGCCGGACCAGGACGTCGCCCTGGTTGATGCCTTCGCCCGGCGAAGCCGCGTGCGACAGCGACGGCATCGCGACGAAACTGGCCGCAACGGCGGCAGCGGTGACACAAGTTCGAATCGTTTTAAGCATGGTACGGACCCCCAAAGAATGGTTCCCATTCTCCTCGTAGGGTCTTTTCATGTTCTTGATATCCGTCAAGCCAGCGTAAACGTGGGACGGTTTGCCGCAGGCTCGGTCGCACAGCCCGTCAGCAGCAGGTCGAGCAGGTCGCGCACGCTGCGAATCGCAGGGCCGAACGGCAACGCCTCACGGCCGCGGAAGAACAGCCCGTTCGCGACGTCGCCGCGCAGCGCCGCCGCCAGCCGCGTGTCGATGCAGAAATGGCCGAACTTCTCGATGCCGTCGCGCAACCCGCATACGCTCAGGCATTCGAGCGCGGTCGGGCAGCGCTGCTTCAGCGCGCCGAGCTTGCTGCGGATGCGCGTCTCGTTGCGCAGGTAACGATCGAGCCACGGCGTCTTCACCGCGCGCGCGGGCAGCCCCGTCACGCTGACGAATTCGACGATGTCGTCGGGCGTCGCATCGGCCAGCACGCGCTTGAAGTGCGGATGCGCATCGCCCTCTTCCGTCACCGCGAACGGCGTGCCGACCTGCACGCCGTTCGCGCCGGCCTCGAGCGCCGCGCGCACCGTGTCGTGACTGTTGATCCCGCCCGCAACGATCAGCGGGATCGTTTCGCGTTCGATGCCGAGCGATGCCATCACCTGCGCGGTCTCGTCGAGCACGCGTGCGAAATCGAAACGGCGGTCGTGCATGTCGTCGATCTGCGTGACGCCGAGATGGCCGCCCGCATGCGCCGGATGCTCGATCACGATCGCGTCGGGCAGGCGCCCCTTCTTCATCCACTTCTTCAGCACGAGCGCGATCCCGCGGCTGTCCGACAGGATCGGGATCAGCGCGATGTCGTGTCCTTGCGTGAGATCGGGCAGGTCGAGCGGCAGGCCCGCGCCCATCACGATCGCATCCGCGCCCTCGTCGCATGCGACCCGCACGTAGTCCGCATGCGCGCTCACGGCCTTCATCACGTTGACCGCGATCATCCCGCGTCCTTCACTGTATGTCTTCGCAAGACGGATCTCGCGGGCGAGCGCCTCGAGGTTCGCGGCCTCGAGCGTCGCGCGATCGGGTTGCGCGCGGCAACGCGCGAGCAGGTCCGCATGATGGTGACGCAGGTCGATGCTCGCGATCGTGCCGACCGCGCCTTCACGCGCGACGCTGCCCGCCAGCCGGTGCGCGGAAATGCCGACGCCCATGCCGCCCTGCACGACAGGCAGCAAGGTGCGGCCGCGGATCGTCAGCGGCGGAAAGGAAGTGCGTACGGTCATCTGAAACCTCGTCGGAACATCGGAACCGCGATGATCGACGATCCACCGCCGCGCACCTTGACGACCGTCAATAAAAAAACGGCACCAGCGTGCCGTTTCCGGTTCGTGCGGTGCGAAGCGCTCAGGCAGGCTTCGCGGGCTTGAACTGCATCGACTTGTACTCGAGATATTCCTCGAGCCCGTACACGCCGTTCTCGCGGCCATGCCCCGACTGCTTGTAGCCGCCGAACGGCGCGGCGCCGTTCCACGTGCCGCCGTTGATGTCCACCTGCCCGGTGCGGATACGGCGCGCGATGCCCATCGCGCGTTCGTCGCTGCCGGCCCACACCGCGCCGCCGAGCCCGTACGGCGAGTCGTTCGCGATCCGCACGGCCTCGTCCTCATCGCGATACGTGATGATCGACAGCACCGGCCCGAAGATTTCTTCCTGCGCGATCGTCGATTTCGGATCGACGCGGCCGAACACGGTCGGCTTCACGAAGAAGCCCTTCGTGAGTCCTTCCGGCAGGCCCGTGCCGCCCGTCACGAGCTCCGCGCCTTCGTCGATCCCGCGCTGGATGTAGTCCTGCACACGCTGCTGCTGCACGGCCGACGCAAGCGCGCCGAGACGCGTCGCATCCTGCCGCGGGTCGCCCGCGACGTACGATTCGGCCGCGGCCTTCGCGATCTCGCGCGCTTCGTCGTAGCGCGCTTCCGGAACCAGCATGCGCGTGTGCGCCGAGCAGGTCTGCCCCGCGTTCAGGTAGCACGCGTTGACCGTGCCCTTCACCGCCGTCGCGAAATCGGCATCGTCGAGGATCACCGACGCCGACTTGCCGCCCAGCTCGAGCGCAACGCGCTTGACGCCCGCGGCCGCCAGCTCGGCGACGCGCTTGCCGGCGCGCGTCGAGCCCGTGAACGACACCATGTCGACATCCGGATCGGTGGCCAGCACCTCGCCGACCACGGGGCCGTAGCCGCACACGAGGTTGAACACGCCGGCCGGCAGCCCGGCTTCGTGAATCGCTTCGGCAAGCATGAACGCGTTGAGCGGTGCGACCTCGGACGGCTTCAGGACGACCGTGCAGCCGGCCGCGAGCGCCGGCGCGACCTTCAGCGTCACCTGGTTGAGCGGGTAGTTCCACGGCGTGATCGCCGCGACGACACCCACCGGCTCGCGCACGACGAGCGAGTTGCCGACCTGTGCCTCGAACTCGAACGACTCGGCAAGCTTCGCGTACGTCTTCCAGTTGTAGATCGGGCCGCCGACCTGGATCGCGCGCGACAGCTTGATCGGCATCCCGACTTCGCCGGTGATCGACTGCGCGAGCTCCTCGCTGCGCGCCTGCAGATGCTCGACGATCTTGCGCAGGTAGCCCGCGCGCGTCGAGGCCGGCGTGGCCGCCCACGCGTCGAAGGCCGCGCGCGCCGCGCGGATCGCGTCCTGCGCGTCGGACGCGACGCCTTCCGGAATCCGGCCGATCACGGCTTCGGTGCCCGAGTCGATCACGTCGATCGTGCCGTTGCCGGCCGGCTTGCGCCACGCGCCGTCGATATAGAACTGGTCGTAGATTTTCATCGTTTTCCGCCTCCAGGAAAGCCGACATTCTAGCGAGCGTTTCGGCCGGCCGGTGTGACGATTGACAGCTATTGGAAAGGTCTTTAGCCTCGGCGCCTCATTCATCATAAGAAAGGAGAATGCCTTGAGCATCCTGACCAAAATCGAGGGCGGCTATCTTCAGGTATTGCGCGTGATCGTGCTGTTGTTCGCGACCGCGGTCCTGATCGGCGGGGTCATATTCGGCGCGATCGCACTCGATGCGCGCCTGTCGAAACCGCCGAAGGTCGATTCGGCCATCCAGGTCGATCCTGCATCGTTCGCGTGGGAGAACGGCGTAACCGCCAAGGCCACGCCGGCCGCCGACGGCGCGGCAGCGAAGGACGACAACGCGTCGCCCGCGCTGCGCCTGTCGACGCAACTGTCGGGCATCGTGCAGAAGCACGGCCGGGCGGCCCTGTCGCCGGACTACGCGGTCGATCGCGACGCGTACGAACCGTCGTTCCAGCGCGTGCTCGGCGACGACGACCACCCGGACGTCGCGTACTACGAACAGCAGATCGCGTATCTCGACAAGGTGCTGTCACGCGCGGACGTCGCGGCAAGCGTCAAGAAGAAAGTCACCGCGCACGGCGACGAATATGCGCGCGAGCAGGCGTACACCGACGTCGTGTCGGCGGTCATGCGCGACTTCTCCGAGCGCTACGATGCTCGCCGGACCGCGATCGACAACGAGAAGAAGGCCGCGGAAGAAACGGCTGCCGAGAACGGCCAGACCGCGCGCTTCGCCGGTGTCGCCGCGCTCGTCGCGCTGTATTCGTTCGTGTCGCTCGCGGTGCTGATCATCCTGATCCGCGTCGAGCGCAGCATCCGCTCGATCGCGCGCGCCACGCACACGGCGAACTGAACCCGCGCATCCGCCAGCCCGCGCGCCGGGCTGCGGGGGCCCGGCAACGGGCCCGCTTCGCGGCGCAAGCGGCCGCGTCCTGGTCGCTTCCTGGTCGCTTCCTGGTCGCTTCCTGGTCGCTTCCTGGTCGCATCTTCCCGCGTCGTTCCTCACGCGCTCGCGCACTTTTCGTTCCCGCCGCCCCCCTCATTCCGCCATCGGCCATCCGCGCCGGCGCAGCGTCCGTTTCGCCACCGCCATGTCAGCATCCGCCCGGGTGCGCGGGCGGGCCCGCATCGTGCTATGTTTTTACTATCGGCACCGGCCCGTTGCAACCGGCGCCGCCCGGAATCGACGTATTTCGTGAGCGCTGCCATGTCCGACGCACCCCATACCCTCGGCTCGCAAGACCGCCTCGAGCTGCTTTGCTGGCTCACCTGCGGCAACCTCGGCGCGTTTTACCTCAACGAATCGTGGCCGGACGCCACGTTCCAGGTCCAGGCCGCGCACCGCTGGCTCGACCGCCATCACCGTCAGGCCGACTGGCTCGCGATCGCCAAGCTCGCGGCGCTCGCGCAGGACATCGCCAAGCGGCACGCCGGGTTCGTCGATGCGTCGTGGGCGCGCGACGCGGTCGAGGAAATCGTCGATACCGACGACCTCGACTATCGGGCGAAACTCGTGCAATGGGTCTACGAAGACTGCTGCAAGGCGCTCGCCGACAAGCGGCTGGCCGATTGACGATCGGGACGGCACGCGCGGCGCCGCGCTCCTTTCGTTGACGGGAATGTCAGCCGGAAAGACTGACGGGGGCGGTACGTCGCGCACCGCACCCCGACCCGCGATGCGCGCTTACAGCAGCGATTTCGCCTGCGTCAGCACCTTGTCGCAGATCTGCCTGGTCACCTGCTGCTTCAGTCCGCCGCCGCTCAGGTCGAGCTTGCTGCCATTGCCGGCGTCGAGAACACCGCTCGCGCCGCTGGTATAGCCGCTGTCGGACGACGCGTTGCCGCCGAGCTTGCCCATCAGCGCGTCCTTCACCGACGACGCACCGCCGGATGCCCCGCCGAGATAGTTGTTCTGGATGCAGAACTGCAGCAGGCCCGCGACGTTGCCGGTGCTGCCCGGCATCAGCGACGAACCGCCGCCGCCCGTCAACGCGCCGCCGATGCCGCCGAGGTTGCCGAGCGCACCGCCCGCGCTGCCGCCCGAATCGCCCCCGCCGCCGACCTGCTTCAGGACATCGCCCAGCTGCGCATGCGCCACCGAAAACGGCGCGAGCAACCCGATCAGCGCACCGGCAATGGTCGCGCGGTATAGACGTGCATTCATGTGAAGCCTCCCGGTTGTGACTGCGTGAGTACCGCGAATCGAATCCAAGGATACTCAATCAACCCGTGCATGACAGCCTTCGGAGGCGGCCTGAAACGTCAGGCATCGTGATATCGCCACGATTTGACAAAGCTTGACGGCGCGCCGCGTGCGGACATGCCGGTTTTGCATCCGCGCGCGATCGCCCGCCCGGGTCGCCCGCGCGCGCGAAGCGTCATAGAATCGTCGTCGCCGGCCGCCCGGACCCTCCGGCCCGATCTCGATCCCGAACATGAAGGACGCTCGCGTGACGCTTGGCCATCGATTTCTGCTGTTCGCCGGCGCAGCGGCCGCGCTCGGTTGCGGCGCCGGCACCGCCGGCGCGGCCACGGCCACGGCCGCCGCCGCATGCCCTTCGCCGTCGTTCGAGCGCTATCCGGCACCCGCCGCAAGCGCACCGCGCAAGCCGGCCGCGGCACCACGCCTGACCACCCGGGAAGCCCGCCTCTACCGCACCGTCATTCGCGACGAATTCACGCAGCCGGCCAACTTTGCCGGCCACTACCGCGTCGCGACCTGGGGTTGCGGAACGGATTGCCGGAATTTCGCGATCGTCGACAAGTACACGGGTGCGACGTACACGATGCCCGGCGTACAGGCCATCGCAGGCGTGACGGGCAACGACGAGGAGCGCGTCGATTTCCGGCCCGGCAGTACGCTGCTGATCGTCGCGGGTTGCTTCAACGACGACTGCGACTACAACGACGCGAAGGCGGCCCGGTTCTTCTACGAGTGGACCGGTACGCGCTTGCGTCGGGTCGGCACCTGTCCGTTGGCCATCGAGCCGCGCGAGTAGCCGGTAGCCGGTAGCCAGCTGCCGCTCGCCGCGACTTGCGCTATCGTTCCCCCGGTACACCCTGAACGGCGCACCCACCTGCGATGCCCATTTGCCTCAGTTTCGATGACGGCCCCGGCCCGTCGACGCCCCTCCTGCTCGACGTCCTGCACGCCGCGTCGTGCCGCGCGACCTTCTTCCTGCTCGGCCGGAATCTGGCAGGCGCGCTCGATGTGGCCGCACGCATGGCACGCGAAGGCCACCGGCTCGGCAACCACACCCGTTCGCACGCGAAGCCGGGCACGCTGTCGGACGACGCGTTGATCGACGAGATCGAGACGACCGACGCGCTGATCCGCGATGCCTACCGCGAGGCACGCGTGCCCGCGCCGGATGCGATCCCGCTGCGCCTGCCTTATGGACTGATGCCGCAGGACAGTCGCGCCCGCGTGCTCGCACGGCTGCAACGCGAACACACCGGCTGGACCGCGATCCTCGACGACTGGCAGCGACCGGCGCCGTCGCCGCAGGCGCTGTTCGACGCGATGTGCGCCCATGTCGACGCCAGCACGTCACGGCAGCGCGACGTGCTGTTCTGCATGCACGACGGATCGCGGCACGGCGAGGCGCGGCCCAACACGGTCGAAGCCGTGCGCCTGTTCCTGAATCGGCCGCGCTGACGTGGCATCCGGCCGTCGTCAGGGCGCAGCGCCGTCCAGCAACTGCCGCCAGCCGCCGAGAAAACCGATGCCGGGCCCCGGCACCCACAGGCCGCGCTGCGCGGCTTCCAGGTGAATCAGCGTCTGGTCCGCGCAGAACAGGGCCATCAGCGCGTCGCGGTGGTCATGCATCCAGTCAGGCACGGCATCGGGCCGCGTAGCCGCATAGGCCTGCAGGCCGGCATCCCAGCGGCGCGCGTCGAATACGAAGCGATCGTCCCGGCCCGCATCGCGCGACAGCGCAAACAGCGCAAAGGCCGCTTCGAGCCACTGCGCGCCCTGCCCGACGTCGTCGAAATCGAGCACGCCGTTCACGGCGCCCCCTACGTACAGCAGGTTGCCCGCGTGATAGTCGCCGTGCAGCCAGTGCACCGTGCCCGTCAGCCAGCGTGCGGCAGCGTCCAGATGCGCGCCGATCCGACGGATCATCGTCCCGTACCGGTCGCTCAGGTTCCCCGGCAACGGCGGCGCGGCACGCGCGGCTACGCGTGCGTGCCGCGCCGACAGCCAGGCCAGCGGCGCCGATTCGGTCACGGGAATCGCCGCCAGCGCCGCATGCAGATGCGCGAGCGCACGCATCGCGTCGATCGCGCCCGTCTCCGCTTCGGGCGGCAGGCCGGGGCTGCCGTCGATATGCTCGAACAGATGCAGCCAGCTTCCGTCAGGCAGCCGCACGCCGGATTGCGCGTCGACGGTCGGCCGCAGGCGCGGCAGCGCCGGCAGCATCGGCGCCGCCCGCGTCTCACCGAGATGACCGAGTATCGCCGCCTCGCGATCCACCTGCCCGACCGGCTTGCCGGACCACGACACGCGCAGCACCGCGCGCCCCGCGTCGCACTCGACGAGATACGTTTTGTTAGTATGGCCCGACGCCAGCGCCTGCATGCGTGCAGGCCCGATGTTCCAATACCGGTGAAGCCACGGTTCCAGCGTTTTCACGTCACTCCTACTCGTTGCATTGACCATGTCAGAGCGTCCTTCGGCCCGCATGCGGGACATCAACATCGAATGGCTGACGCGCGCCGCCGAATTCGACCACCTGTTCCAGACGCGCTGGCTCGGCGAGCGCTTCTTCCACTTGCCCGGCGACATGCTCGCGCTCCAGGAACTGATCTGGCGCGAGCGTCCCGACTGCATCGTGCAGACCGGCATCGCGGCGGGCGGCGGCGTCGTGTTCTCCGCGTCGATGCTGGCGCTGAACGGCGATCGCGGCCGTGTCGTCGCGATCGAGCCACGCCTGCGCGACGACGTCAGGCAGCGCCTGCAGTCGCATCGGCTCGCCGATCGCATGGTGCTGATCGAAGGCGAGTCGTGCGCGGCCGACACGCTCGCATCGGTGCGCGCGCAGATCCCGCAGGATGCGCGCGTGATGGCGATCCTCGACCTCACGCATACCCATCCGCACGTGCTGCGCGAACTCGAATGCTATGCGCCGCTCGTGACGCCGGGCAGTTACGCGATCGTGATGGATACCGTGATGGAACACCTGCCCGCGTCGATGTTCGACGGCAAGCCGTACGGCAAAGGCAACAACCCGGCCACCGCCGTGCGCGACTATCTCGGCCGCGACGACCGGTTCGAGGTCGACTACGACATCGAAGACCGCGTACTCATGACGCTGTCGCCAGGCGGCTTCCTGAAGCGAGTTCGCTGATCAGGCGCGCGGCCTCCGCCGAGCCGTCACGCGCGTAGCTCGCACGGATCCGCGCCGCCTGCTCGCGCAACGAACCGGGGCGCAACAGGCACGCGAGCGCATCGGCAATGTCGGCCACGCCGGCGCGCTGCAGATCCAGCACGCGCCCCGCGCCGGCCCGCTCGACGAAGTGCGCCGAATGAAACTGGTCGTTGCAGAACGGCGACAGCAACATCGGCACGCCGCATGCAAGCGATTCCATCACCGAATTCGCGCCACCATGGCTCACGAACGCGTGCGTGCGTCGCAGCAGCGCCAGTTGCGGCACGTAACGCACCGCGATGACACGCGCGTCGTCGGCCGGCAGCAGATTCGCATCGACCAGTTCGCCCACCGACAACACCAGTTGCGCCGGCGTCGCACGCGCCGCCTCGATGACTTTCGCGAACACATCGGGATGGTAATAAAGCTGGCTGCCGAGCGACATGTAGACGAGCGGACGATCGGCATCGAGCCGCTCCCACGGGAACGGCGTCTCGTCGCCACGCGGGCCGGACGGCAGCGCGGGGCCGACCAGATCGACACCGGGCGGCGGCGCGCCGACCAGCGCGTCGGTCGTGAACGCGAGCGTCAGGTGCGGCGACAGGATGTCGCAACCGCGAAAGCGCGCATCGAGCCCGTAGCGCGCGAACAGCCGGGTGCGTTCCGGCGCCAGCCATCGCACCGTGCGCAGCAATTCGGAGTCGAGATCGTCCGGCAGCACCGGATTCAGCGAATTCGACATCGCCACCCACGGCAGCCCCTCCAGCTCGGCGGCGATCGCCGCCGCATAGAGCAGCGGATCGATCACGACCACGTCGGGCCGCCAGTCGCGCAGCACCGCGCGGATGCCGTCCACCTGTGCGGGCGCCAGGTCGATCAGCAGCGTGCGGATCCAGTGCCGCAGCCAGTCCGCGTCGCGGATGTTCGCGGCGAAGCTCGCACCGCGCGACAGGTCGTGACGCTCGGGTGTCTCGCGCGGCCCGACGAACGCGAAGCCGCCGGCGCCGTCGAGCTGGGCGCTGATGTCGGCCGGCGCATAGAACGCGACGTCGCAACCGGCGGCGCGCAGATGCTGGGCCGGGCCGATGCACGGGTTGACGTGCCCTTTCTCGGGCACCACGCAGAACAGGATGCGTTTCATGAGCGGCTCAGGTTGGGCGATGCGCGGCATCGAGGGGGGTGTCGAGGCGGTTGAAATGATCGAGGATCAGCGACAGCGTCGTCCACAGCACGCGTTCGTTGTCCGTTTGCAGCGTGGGCGCGTCCAGACCGAGCGTGTCGGCCAGCGCGCGCGTGCGGTCGCGATCGAGCAGCGTCGCGAGATCCATCGCCGGGGCGAGCCGCCCGCGCTTGGGGCCATGCACGAGCCGGTCCGGCAGGTTCAGGCGCGCACCGAGATCGCGCAGGCATTGCTTGTCCGGATCGGGTGCGATGCTGGTCAGATGCGCGACGACGGCATCGTCGACGAACGGCGGATGCAGGTCGACCGACGCCGCATCGAACAACGCATGGCACAGCGGCAGATAGTTGGCCGACTGGTCGCGGCGCAGCACCTGGTCCGCGCCGTCGCCGGTGATGGCCACCTCGACGCCGTCCGCGGCCATCGCCTCGGCCAGCAGCAGCTTCGCGACCGGATGCAGGTTGAACATCGGCTCCTCGACCGCATGGGTCGTTCTCGGCAGCGCCGCGACGAAATCCGCCTCGTTCACGCGCACGAGCTTCACGTTCGCCTGCATCTGCCCGGCCAGTTCGAGTGCCGCATCGCGTTCGCAATAGTCCGGCATGTCGGTCACGAGGATGTAGGACGTCACGTGCCGCTGCGCGCCGAGTTCGCGCAGCAGCGCAAGCAGCAACGCCGAATCGAGCCCGCCGCTCAACGCCAGCGCAACGCGCTTGCCGCTGTCGAGCGCACGTTGCAGCGACGCGCGCAGCACGGTTTCCAGATCCGCGTGCTGCGGCCGCCCGGGTGCCGGCTGAACGGCCAGCCCTTGCGGCGAACGGATCAGCGCATGGCCGGGCGGCACCGCGCGCACGTCGCGCAGCACGGTGCGGCCGGCCAGACGCTCGCCGCTCAGGTAGCCCGCGATGGCCGCCGCGTCCGGCTCGCCGGCCGGTTGCGCCGACGCGCGCAGGACGGCCCGGATGCCGGACGCCGCCGTGCCGCTGCGCGGATGGTAGTGAAGCCGGTCGAAGCCGAACAGGTCGCGCGTGCCGACGATCATGGATAACGAGCCTTCAAGGAGTCCACTTCAATGCGTTTGAGGATGCGATGCGGCGCCACCGGCGCGCTGCCGCCCTGGCAATGCAGGCACGCTTCGAGCGGCGCCTCGCGTTGCAGATAGGCGAGCATCGCGTCGAGCATGCCCGCGTCGTCGCGCAGCGGCAGGCCGTCGGATCGAAAATCCTTCTCGCCCTTGTAGAGCGTGTGGAAATGCGCGGGACGCGTGCACGTATAGAACATGCCGTCGCGAATCATATGGCAGCGCTCGCGAATCCAGCAATCGTGATAAAGGCGCTGCGCGGCGTCCCGGTCGGTGCCGGGCTGCGCACGGTTCATCGTCGTGAACACGTCCTGCACCTTCCAGTTCAGGCGCACGTCGAAGCGCGCGGCCTGTTGCTCGATGTGCGCGACCAGGTCGGCCGAAAGCGACGGCTTCGGATAGCGCGAGATCGTCAGCGCATCCACCGCCTGCCAGAACGCGTCCGTCATCTCGCCGAGCTTCAGGCCATTCGTCGTGACGGAGATCACGGGCGCGATACCCGTGGCGCGCACGCGCCCGACGAGCTCGACGAGCGCCGGATGCAGCAGCGGTTCGCCGCCGACCAGCTTGAACATGCGCGGGCGCAGCACCTTCGCCGCACGGCGCAGGTCGGCCTCGAGCGATGCAGGGCTCGCGTACCACTCGGGCAGAAGCGGCGACAGCGAGCAGCATTCCGCGCACGTCAGGTTGCAGTGGTCGACGATATGCGCTTCCAGCGAGCGCGTCAGGACGCGCCCGTCTTCGACACGGTAGTCGCGATCCAGCGGCGGCGGAAATACGTGCTGCCGCTCGCTCGGCGGCGACGTCGAAGGCGACATCCGGTTCAGGTTCGAATTCACTTCAGCGTCCTGCTTCGATGCAACGGGAAAAGAAATCGACCAGGCGGTCGCGGGCATCCACCATCGCGGATGCCATCGTCACCGCGCCGCTCAGATGCGACGCGAAGCGCGACGGATCGTCGAGCCAGCCTTGCACGATCCAGAGCTTGAGCGCGTGCTGCAGGCATGCGGCATCGACCGCCCAGGCAATGCGTGCGGGATCCAACGGCCGCACCCGCCGGTATGCGCGCACGAACGCTTCCGCCAATTGCGGCGCTTCCAGCGGCAAATGATTCAGGCAACGCACCAGTTCGTATTCGCGCGGCGCGCCGATCGTCGCTTCCCAGTCGAGGATCAGCGGCGGCAGCGTGCCCGTGAACAGATAGTTGAACTGGTTGTAGTCGTTGTGGATCGGGTGCTGCGGATCGTCGGCGGGAAACGCGTCGATGCTGCCCGGATAGTAGCGGTCGAGCATGCGCAGCGCGAGATCGACGTAGCGGCGCAGGTTCGCGGCGTTCTCGTTCGAGCGTGCGCGATTCAACGCATCGCGCAGACTGCGCCGCACCGCATCCGCGTCGATCGCGATCAACCGCGCACGGATCGTGTCGAGCGACGGCAGTTGAAGCCGCTCGAGACCCAGGTGCAACGCGGCCAGGCTCGCGCCCAGCGCATCCCATTCGGCCGGCGAAAACGTGTCGTAGGTTCTGAACTGCCCGGGTTCCCAGCGGGTAAGCATCGCGTGGGCGTTCGCCCCCGTCCACAGCGGTGCGCCGGCTGCCGTGCGTTTCAGCGCCTGCACATGGAAACGTGTATCGCCGTGCGTCTCGAAGTGCGCGAGCACCGCCGCTTCCCTGGCCGCACGCGCCTGATGCCCGGCCGCGTAGAGCTTGACCGCCACGCCGCCGTCATCGGTCGGCAGGTGCCACACGCGTTCGCTGACCTGGCGCGGCGGCCCGCTACGGCCGAGCGCGCAGGCTTCCAGGATCTCGTCGAAGGTCGCGGCGAGCGGGCCCATTCAGATGTGCTCGGCCGGCCCGTGCCGATACGGATGACCGGTCAGGAACGTGTTGTGTCCGACATAGCGCAGCTTGTACATCGCGGGCCGGAACAGCACCGAAGGATCGTTGTTCGCGATGCCGAGCAGCGGATACAGGTCCTGACGCACGAAGAATGCGTTGTTGCCCATGTCGTCGCAGCAGACGAGCTCATAACCCTTCTGCCTGCCGAGGTGCACGAGCGATTCGAGGCTCGCGCCGTAGTAGGTCGAGCCGTCCCATTCGTGATCCGGGTTGAAGCACATGACCCAACGCTCGGGCGGCGTGTAGTACGGGTTGTATTCGATCACGACGATGCGCGGCTTGAACGCCTGCAGGCCGCCCCAGACCCAGTAGTCGTTGCCGTCGATGTCGATCGACAGCAGGTCGAAGTCGGTCGGCGTGTTCGCGTCGGCGAGCAGATGATCGACCGTGTCGGGCTGGACGCGGTCGTGATGCAGGCGGATGCGCGCTGCACCCGCGTAGTGCGCGGCCAGCTTGCCGAACCGGTACGCGCTGCCTTCCACCAGCACGCCGGCCCAGTCCTGTTCGCGCAACAACCGGGCGGTGTTGCTGTTGCGCAGGCCGTCGCTGGCGCCGATATCGACGCAGAACCGGTTGACCGGCGTGATCCGCTCCATCAGGCGCGACAGGATGCCCTCCTCGGTGCCCTGCGCGTACAGGCTTTGCGCAAGGCCGGACAGGTCGAGCGGGAGAGGATGGTCCGGCATCGGGGGCGGCTCCGGGTCGAAATGGGGAATGATGATTGGCGTTCGGTGGGTAATTTACCCGAAGTCGATTGATGGGAGGAAACCGGAATGAGACACGCTGCCGGGTTGCGCGGCAAGCGGAAATGAAAAAAGCCCGCATCGACAACGCTGTCGATGCGGGCTCGATTTACTTCCGGCGGTTCGCTCCGTGGGGACGGCTGGAGGTACTGCTTGCCTGCCCAGCCGCGCCCCTTGGCCGGAGGAACGCTCAGGACACTTATTCCTGCCCCTGGCTCGTCAGGAACTCCTCGTAATTCCCGCCGAAATCGAACAGCGTGCCGTCCGTGCGCACTTCGATGATCCGGTTCGCCAGCCCGCTCACGAATTCGCGGTCGTGCGACACGAAGATCAGCGTGCCTTCGAACTGCTCGAGCGCGATCTGCAGCGACTCGATCGATTCCATGTCCATGTGGTTGGTCGGCTCGTCCATCAGCAGCACGTTGTGGCGGCCGAGCATCAGCTTGCCCCAGATCATGCGGCCCTTCTCGCCGCCCGACAGCACCTTCACCGACTTCTTGATGTCGTCCGACGAGAACAGCAGGCGGCCCAGCGTGCCGCGCACCATCGTTTCGTCGTCGCCGTCCTTGCGGTACTGGTCGATCCAGTCCATCAGCGTGATGTCGTTCGGGAACTCCTCGTACGTGTCCTGCGGCATGTAGCCGACATTCGCGTTCTCGGACCACTTCACCGTGCCGTGCTCGAGCGGGAGCGCGCCGAGCAGCGAACGCAGCAGCGTCGTCTTGCCCGCGCCGTTCTCGCCGATGATCGCGATCCGCTCGCCCGGCTGCACCGACAGGTTGAAGTTCTGGAAGATCGTGCGCTCGTACTTCTTCGTGATGTCTTCCGCGACCACCGCGACGTTGTGCAGCTTCTTCTCGAACTCGAAGCGGATGAACGGGTTCTGACGCGACGACGGCTTGAATTCCTCGATCTTGATCTTGTCGATCTGCTTCGCGCGGCTCGTTGCCTGACGGGCCTTCGACTTGTTCGCCGAGAAGCGGCGCACGAAGTCCTGCAGCTCGGCCACGCGCTCCTTCGCACGCGCGTTCGCCGCGGCCTGGCGCTCGCGCGCCTGTGCCGATGCGAGCATGTAGTCGTCGTAGTTGCCCGGCCAGACCTTCAGCGTGCCGTAGTCCATGTCGGCCATGTGCGTGCACACCGAGTTCAGGAAGTGACGATCGTGCGAGATGATGATCATCGTCGAGTTGTACTCGTTGAGCGTGTGCTCGAGCCAACGGATCGAGTTGATGTCGAGGTTGTTGGTCGGTTCGTCGAGCAGCAGCACGTCCGGCTTCGAGAACAGCGCCTGCGCGAGCAGCACGCGCAGCTTCCAGCCCGGTGCGACGTCGCTCATCGTGCCGTTGTGGAATTTCTCCTCGATGCCGATGCCGAGCAGCAGCGCGCCCGCGCGCGCCTCGGCGTCGTAGCCGCCGTATTCGGCGAACTTGCCTTCGAGCTCGGCGGCGTGCATGTAGTCGTCGTCGGTGGCTTCCGGGTTCGCGTAGATCGCGTCGCGCTCGGTCATCGCGGCCCACATCTCGGTGTGGCCCATCATCACGACGTCGAGCACGCGCACGTCTTCATACGCGAACTGGTCCTGGCGCAACTTGCCCAGGCGCACGTTCGGCTCCAGCGCGACGATGCCGGCGCTCGGCTCGAGGTCGCCGCCGAGGATCTTCATGAAGGTCGACTTGCCACAGCCGTTCGCGCCGATCAGACCGTAGCGGTTGCCCTCGCCGAATTTGACCGAGATATTCTCGAACAAGGGCTTCGGCCCGAATTGCATCGTGATGTTGGCAGTAGAAAGCACGGCAGGTCCCGTAAGAGAGAAATCGACGGAAAACCGTGTATTTTAGCAGGTGTCGGAGAAACTGCCGACCGCCCCGCCCCGACGGCGTATTCCCGGCCCTCCCGGCCCGCCGCCCGGCGGCCCGTCAACACGACGGCACGCGCTCCACCGCCGTCTCACCGGAACCCCCGCATGCTTGCCAGCCAGCTTCGCGAACAACTCGTCGGCGCATGGCGCCTCGTGTCCTACGAAATCCGCCCGCGCGACGGCAGTACCGTCACCTATCCGCTCGGCCGCGACGCACGCGGCTGGATCCTCTATACGCCCGACGGCTATATGTCCGCCCAGTTGATGGCGGCCGGCCGCCCGCCCTACGCGGACGGCGACCTGCAGGGCGGCAGCGTCGAGGAACGCGCGGCCGCGGCGCACGGCTACATCGCCTATTCCGGCCCCTTTAACGTCGACGACGACGGCACGTTGACCCATGAAATGGACGTCAGCCTGTATCCGAACTGGATCGGCAACGTCCAGCAGCGTGTGGTCAGCCTGGACGGCGACCGGCTGCAACTCGGCACCGCCGAACCGGTACGGATCGGCGGCCGGGAAGTCGAGCCGGTGATCGTCTGGGTACGCGCCGGCCGCTGAGCGCGCCCCTGATGGCGCCCCGCGCGGCCGGCGCTTCGCCGGGCGCGGCCACGACCCCGAACGGCACCGTGGCGCAAGCCGCTCCAGCGGCTGCGTGCGTCACTTGCCGGCTTTCGCGGCCGCTCTTTGCGCGGCCTTCGCGTTGATCTGCCCGAACAACTCCGAGCACGGCACGTCGCGGTTGTTGCTCGGCGCGATCAGCGGAATCAGCGCCGCGAACGGGTTGATCAGCCCGAGCCCGACCATCGCGCCGGCGCGCAGCGCGAGCGCGCCCGCATCGACGCCGACCTTCGGATTCTTGAACGTGCCCTTCGCATACAGCGGCGAGCGCAGCGAGAAGATCCGGAAACCCTTCGTATGCGGATGGATCTTCAGGTCGAGCGTTTCGTTGCGCAGGCTGATCGGGCCGTCGACGTTGATCAGCGCATCGTCGGTATCGAGCGCGAACACCTTGGGGTCGAGCATCCCGTTGGTTGCGACGAAATCGATCGCCGCGCAGTTGATCTTCACGTCGTTGTTGCCGAACAGCTTCTCGTAGACGACGTTGGCGACGTTCAGCCCCGCCGCTTCCATCAGCAGGCGGCTGATGCGGCCGTCCGTCACGAGCGCCTTCACTTCGCCGGTCGACGTCGCGGCGAGCGCGGCCGGCGAGTTGCCGGTCGCCGACAGCGACGCGTCGCCGTTGATCTCGCCGAGCGCCGACTGCATGACCTTCTGCGTCGGGAACAGTTGCTTGAGCTTCAGGTGCCGCGCGGCCACCGTAAAGCGGCCCTTCAACGGCGCGCCGCTGCCGTCGAGGTGCGCGGTCGTCGCGAGCGTGCCGCCCGCGACGCCGAACTGCAGCGGTTCGAGCGACAGCACGCCGTCCTGCATCACGATGTGCGTGTACAGGTTCGTGATCGGCAGGTTCGAACTCTTGATCAGCTTGCGGCCCGTGAACTTGACGTCCGCGTCGAGCGCGCGCCAGCGATCGGTACGGAACGTCTCGACCGGCAGCACGCGGTCCGGCGGCTGGCGCGTCGTGTCGCCGCGCCTGGCCTTGCTCGCGGCCGTATCCGCGCCGATCACCGGCGCGAGGTCCGAGAACTGCAGCAGGTTCGACACGAGCTCGCCCGACAGCTTCGGCCGCGACTCGCGCTGCTCGTACACCAGCGTGCCGCCGAGATCGCTGCCGCCGACGCGGCCGTTGAAGTTCTCGTAGCGGAACGTGCTCGCGCGTCGCTTGAAGTTGCCGATCAGCCGCCCTTCCGTCGCATAAGGCGGCGTGTCGGGCAGCGTGATGCCGGTGAGCTGGTAAAGGTGCGACATCGACGTGCCCTGCAGCCACAGCCGCAGGTCGATCGCCGCGAGATGCATCGGATCGGTCAGCGTGCCGACGATCGCGAGCCGCGTGTCGCCGGCCTTCACGTCGGCCTGCAGCGGGAACGGTCGCGACGCGTCCTGGATCGCCAGCACGCCGCCGAGCTTGCCGGTACCGCTGATCGGCACGTTCTTGTAGCGGCCGTCGACCTTCAGCCCGAACGCATAGGTCGGGCCGGACGGCTTCGCGGGCGCCGCGGCGCCGCTTGCGCCGGACGCGGCGGCAGCCGTCGATGCGGAAGAAGCGGAGGAAGCAGAAGCAGCGGACGAAGCCGAAGAAGCCGAAGCAACGCGCGAAGCAGCCGAAGCGCCCGGCGCCGATGCCGCACTCGACGCCTCCGCGCCCGACGCAACTTCCGCGCTGGCCTTCGCGCTCAGTTGCGCGGCGCCGCGCTTGCCGACACGCTGCGCGGATGCCGCGCGCGACGTCTGCTCCTGCTCCTGCAGCACATCGCCGAGAGGAATCGGCTGCCCGAGCGTATCGATCGCGACGGTCAGGTCGGCCTTCGTGATCGCGTCGCGATACGTGACGGTGCCCTTCGCGAAGCCGAAGCTGTCGAGCCGCACTTTCCACGGCGACGGCTGCGACGATTGCTTGAACTGGAAGGTCCACGTGTTGCGGCCGTCGGCGAGCCGCTCGAGGTCGACGGCCGGATTCACGACGTCGATCGACGGGATGACGATTTCATGCGCGAGCAGCGGCAGGATCGCGAGGTCGAAGTGCGCGGCATCGAGCGTGACGAACTTGGGCGTCTTCGCCCAGTCGGGGTTGCCGATCTCGAGTTGCGTGGCCGAGAAGCTCGGCCAGGGCACCCAGGCACGCCAGCCGGTTTCGCCGTCGGGTCGGCGCCAGCCGACCTTGAGATCGCCGTTGATTGCGAACGGGCGGCCGAGTGCGGCACTCACCTGTTCGTTGACCCACGGCTTCGCGCGGTTCCAGTCGAACGCAAAGAGAAAGACGCCGGCCGCCGCGATGAGCACCGCGACGATACCGACGATCCATGCAGCCGATTTGCCGATGGCTCGGGTAAGCGTCATGGCGGTTCCGTTGTTGTTCTGAAATGTCGCCGCACCATGCCGGGCCGCTTGCGTGGACGAACGGCGCACGACACCCGCGGCTTTTCAGTCGGTATTATGACGCACGCCATGGTGACGTTTCGGCGCCATTAACGCTTTTTTTCATTTGTGACATGACAGCCCCCACCGGCCTCATCGATGCGCAGCACATCACGCGGCGCGACGCCAGCAGCGGCAAGACCCTGCTCGCCCCGACCGATTTCAGCCTCGCAGCGGGATCGCGAATTGCTGTCACGGGACCATCCGGGTCGGGCAAGAGCGTGCTGCTGCGCGCGCTCGCGCTGCTCGATCCGCTTGACGGCGGCCACATCCTGTGGCGCGGCAAACGGATCCGGCGTAGCGCGATCCCGCGTTACCGGCGCAGCGTCGCCTATGTCCGCCAGCGCCCCGCGCAAATGGACGGCACCGTCGAATCGCAGTTGCGCTATCCGTATTCGCTCGCGATCTATCGCGACGTCGCGTTCGATCGGGCGCGCGCCGAAGCGCTCGCCGCGCAGGCCGGACGCGGCCCCGACTTCCTCGACAAGCGTGCGAGCGACCTGTCGGGCGGCGAAGCCCAGATCGCCGCGCTGCTGCGCGTGCTGCAGCTCGATCCCGACGTGCTGCTGCTCGACGAGCCGACCTCCGCGCTCGATCCCGAATCGGCGCACGCGATCGAGTCGCTCGTCGGCGCATGGTTCGACGCGGCGCCCGAGGCCCGCGCGTACATGTGGATCTCGCACGATCCCGCCCAGGCCGCACGGATCGGCACGATGCGGCTCGTGATGCAGGCCGGCGTGATACACGTTGCCGACCCGACGGAGGCAACACGATGAGCCCCGCACTGCAGGACCTGAGCCTCGTCGACGTCGGCATCGCCGCCGCGCTCGTCGCGGTCAACGGCGCGATCTCGATGGCACTGTCGCTCGGCCTCGGCCGCAAGCTCGCGCTCGCGGCCGTGCGCACCGTCGTGCAGTTGCTCGCGATCGGCTACGTGCTCGGCTGGGTATTCGGTCATCCTCACTGGTACATCGTGCTGCCGCTCACCGCGCTGATGACCTTGATCGCCGGGTTCGCCGGCGCGGGGCGCGGCAAGCGCACCTACCGCGGCCAGCGCATCGACAGCATCGCGTCGATCTGGTTCAGCAGCTGGTTCGTCGCGGCGGTCGGCCTGTTCGTCGTGATCCGCATCCATCCGTGGTACGCACCGCAATACGCGATTCCGATCCTCGGGATGATTCTCGGCAATACGCTCACGGGCGTGTCGCTCGGCGTCGAGCGGATGATGGAGGAACTCACGGCGCGCCGCGACCGCGTCGAAACCGCACTCGCGCTCGGCGCGACGCGCTGGGAAGCCGCGCAGGACGCCGCGCGCCAGGCCGTGCGCGCAGGCATGCTGCCGACGCTGAACCAGATGGCCGTCGTCGGCGTCGTGAGCCTGCCGGGAATGATGACGGGCCAGGTGCTGGCCGGCCAGTCGCCGCTGCAGGCCGTGCGCTACCAGATCGTGATCATGTTCCTGATCGCCGCGGCTTCCGCGCTCGGCACCGTCGGCGCGGTGCTGATGACCTATCGCCGGCTGTTCTCGGCGGATCACCGCTTTCTCGCATCGCGGCTCGAGGAACGCGCGCACTGACACGCGAAGTCGCCGCGCGATGCGTTCACGCGGTTCGCCGGTCAGCGCGCGCCGCGACGCTTGCCGATCGCCTGCCGCAATGCGGCCGCGATGTCCGCGTCCGCCGCGAGCCCGTCGACCGACGCAATGAGCCGCACCGCGCGCGGCGTCGTCACATAGGCCTGCGCGCCGACATAACCGCCGCTGCCGGCCGAGCGTGTCGTCACGACGAGCGCCTGCGGCGCCCGCGCACCGAGGTCGGCCGTGAACGCATCGGTAACCGTACCGTCACGCGCATGCAGCGCGCCCGTCACGTAGTCGTCGGTATCGAAGCCGGCGGCGGCATGCGCGGTCGAATACACCCGCACCGCGTAGCTGCCGGTCGAGCACGGTTCGAGCGCGCCGCTCGACACGACGGCTACCTGCTGCCGGGACGGCAGCTCGACCTTTTTCACGAAACCGCAATCGTCGGCCGCGTGCGCGTGCATGGCGGCGAACGCAATGGCGCACAGCAATGCGCGGATTCGGCATTTCATCGGGATGTCGTTACGGGAAGTGGATGATGCGGGCGAGCATAGCGTGACATTCGCATGACGTCACGCAGGTCGACGCGCGACACCGCCGCATGCCGGGCGGCCGCCATGCCGCTGCCGCAGCACGGCACCGCGAGCGGGGCGCGGGAAAGCATCGTGACGGCGACACGAAACGCTCACGCGCCGCCGGGCCGGCCCGCGCGTCGAATCCGTTGCGCGCGCACCGGTTCCGGCAGCGTCCCGCGCGCGCCGTTCAGCGCTTGATCGACACCGTCACCTTCGTGCCGTCGCTCATCGTGACGGACTTGGAACCGCCGTTGGTCGGGATCGACACCCACTTCACCTGGCTCACCGACGCGACGTCCGGGCATTGCAGCGACTTGCCGCCGGCCGTCACGCTGCGCGTGCCCTTCGGCGCGGCCGCCTGGAAGCTCATCTGCACGTTGGCGACGCCCTTCGCGTCGATCGACGGCGCGAGCCGCACCTGGGTCTGGCGGACCATCGCGCCGTTCGCGTCGCGCGGCAGGCTGTCGGCGTTCGGGCAACCGTCCGGCATCGCGACCGCACCGCTCGGCGGCACCGACTTCCAGTTGAAATCGTCCGTCTCGCCCGAGCGGATCTTGCGGGTCTCCTGCGTGTTGCCGAAGGTCTTCGATTCGACCTTGACGGTGTATTCGAGCTGTCCGGTGCCGCCGCCCTTCAGGCTGCCCTTGACCGGCGGCGCCGCGAATACGCTCGCGCTGACGCACGCCGCCGCGAACACGACCGACCACGATGCGGCGACTGACAAGCTGCGTTGGCTCATGCTGACCTCCTTGATATGCGGCGGCACGCGCGTGCCGCGCGGTTTTCGATGCATGATGCGCTGCCAGTCTACCGCCAAGCGGGGTGCAATGCGCCGCAAACGCATCGGGTGTTACCCCGCTTGCGTTCGCGGCGCCGCAACCTTACGCGCGATACCGGCTCAGAAGCCGCTCAGCACGAGCTTGCCGATCGCACGCCCGGCCTCGAGCAGCTGGTGCGCGCGCCGCACGTTCGCGGCATTGATCGTGCCGAGCTGTTCGCCGAGCGTGGTGCGCAGCGTGCCGCCGTCGACGAGCCGCGCGACTTCGCCGAGGATCCGGTGCTGCTCGATCATGTCCGGCGTCTCGAACATCGCACGCGTGAACATGAACTCCCAGTGAAACGCCGCACTTTTCGCCTTCAGCAGTTCGACCGGCACCGGCTTGTCGTTCTCGACGATCGTGCAAATGCCGCCCTGCGGCCGGATTACCTCCGCAGCGGCAGGGAAATGACGATCCGTATCGTTGAAGATCAGCACGTAGTCGACGCTCGGATGCCCGGCCTCGCGCAACTGCGCAGGCAAGTCGCCGAAATGGTCGACCACCGCATCCGCGCCCAGCGCGCGCACCCATTCGGCCGACGCCGGCCGCGACGCGGTCGCGATCACGTGCAGCTTGCCGAGCGCCTTCGCGAGCTGGATCGCGATCGAGCCCACGCCACCCGCGCCGCCGATGATCAGCACCGATTTGCCGGCGTCCGCACCCTGCGGCGACACGTGCAGCCGGTCGAACAGCGCCTCCCACGCGGTCAGTGCGGTGAGCGGCAGCGCGGCTGCCGCGGCGAAATCGAGCGTACGCGGCTTCAGCGCGGCGATCCGCTCGTCGACCGTATGGAATTCGCTGTTCGCGCCGGGCCGCGTGATGCTGCCCGCATAGAACACTTCGTCGCCGGGCCGGAACAACGTGACGTCGGCACCGACCGCGACCACCGTGCCCGCCGCATCCCAGCCGAGCACGCGCGGCGTGTCCTCGACCTGCGGCTTCGGCGCGCGCACCTTCGTGTCCACCGGGTTCACGGAAATCGCCTCGACCTTCACGAGCAGGTCGCGCGGGCCCGGCACGGGCTGCGGCAGCTCCACGTCGAGCAAGGCTTGCGGGTCATCGATCGGCAGATAACGGGTCAGTCCAACGGCCTTCATCACGAAACTCCTTCAGGGAAACCTGGGGGCCGCGGCGCAGCCCCATGAACGTCATCGTAGGCAACCCGATCATTCGAGAAAACCGCTATATTTCCTGAAACATTTTCAGGAAATTCAGAATAATGGCTTCCGATCCGATTCCGGCCCCCGACAAGCCGCTCGACCTGCTCGACGTCGCGCTGTTCGTTCGCGCGGCCCTGCTCGCGAACGTCAGCGCGGCCGGGCGCGAATTCGGCGTGTCGGCCGCGGTCGCGAGCGCGCGCATCGCACAACTCGAGCGTCAGCTCGGCGCACGGCTGCTGCACCGCACCACGCGCCGTATCAGCCTCACGCAGGACGGCGAGGTATTCATGGCGCACGCCGACACGCTGCTGTCGGCCGCCGACGCCGCGCGCGCCTCGGTCGGCCACGGCCGCACCGAGCCGTACGGGCGGCTGAAGGTGTCGATGTCGTCGTCGTTCGGCCGGCAGCATGTCGCGCCGGTGATTCCCGCATTCCTGCGTCGCTATCCGTCCGTGTCGCTCGACCTGCGGCTGTCGGACGAGATCGTCGACCTGGTCGACGACGGCTACGACGTCGCGATCCGCCTCGGCGCGCTGAAGGATTCGACGCTCGTCGCGCGCAAGCTCGCCGCCAACCGCCGCGTGCTGTGCTGCTCGCCCGCGTATCTCGCCGGGCACGGCACGCCGCGCCATCCGGCCGACCTGACGCAGCACGAATGCGTGATCCTCGGCGACCAGCGCGACTGGTCGTTCACGACGCCGCAAGGCCCGCTGACCGTGCGGGTCGGCGGCCGGCTCGTCGCGAGCAATGGCGAGGCGATCCGCGAAGCGCTGGTCGACGGCTTCGGGATCGCGATCAAGTCCACCTGGGACGTCGGCCCGCTGCTCGCGAGCGGCGCACTCGTCACGATACTCGACGACTATCCGTTCGCCGACGACGTCGCGATCTGGGCCGTCTACCCGAGCCGCACACACGTGCCGCTGAAGACGCTCGCGTTCATCGCGTTCCTGGCCGAGCATTTCGGCGATCCGCCGTACTGGGATCGCGCGGACGGGCGATAGGTGCCTTCGTTCGGCTCGCGCCGCGGGCGTGCCGGTTCGAGTCGGGCCTCAGGATTCGTCCCTGCCGCGACCGCCCGGCCCGGCCAACCGGCTACAATGGCGCGTTCGCGACGCAATGGCCCGCAGTCGAACGGGGCCACGCACGCAGACGGCCGCCCATTGGCCGCGCACGCTTTTCATACGCCTCCCAACCATCCCGTCATGACCCACAACCTCGTCATCCAGAGCCTTGCGCCGCTGTCGGACGCCCATCACAAACCGCTGCTCGCGCTGTCGCGCGGCACCCGCATCGTGCAGACCGACGATCATGCGCTGCGCATCGAAGACGCGAGCCCGGCACAGCGCCTCGACATCGACGCGTACTGCGGCACGCACGCGCTCGACTTCGCGTTCGTCGAGGCCGGCCGCACGCTCGCCGATTTCGGGCTCGCCGTGATGGACATGGATTCGACGCTGATCACGATCGAATGCATCGACGAGATCGCCGATTTCTGCGGGTTGAAAACGCAGGTCGCCGAGATCACCGAAGCGTCGATGCGCGGCGAGATCCGCGACTTCAACGAAAGCCTCACGCGCCGCGTCGCGCTGCTGGCCGGGCTCGACGCGCACGCGCTCGAACGCGTGTACGAGGAACGGCTGCAACTGACGCCGGGCGCCGAGACGATGCTCGCCGGCGTGAAGGCCGCCGGCATGAAGACGCTGCTCGTGTCGGGCGGCTTCACGTTCTTCACCGAGCGGCTGAAGGCGCGCCTCGGCCTCGACTACGCGCATGCGAACACGCTTGAGATCGTCGACGGCAAGCTGACCGGCAAGGTGCTCGGCGAGATCGTCAACGCCGACGTGAAGGCGCGCCTGCTGCGCGAGACGTGCGCGTCGCTCGGCCTCGAGCCGAGCCGCGCGATCGCGATGGGCGACGGGTCGAACGACCTGAAGATGATGGCCGAAGCCGGGCTGTCGGTCGCGTACCACGCGAAACCCGTCGTGCGCGACGCGGCGACGGTCGCGTTCGATCACGTCGGCCTCGACGGGCTGCTGCGGCTGTTCTGATCCTGCCGCGCGTCAAATGAAAAACGCCGGCGCGATGTAGCATCGCGCCGGCGCTTTGTCGTGCCGGGGAACCTGACCGGCCGGCGATCAGCCGAGTGCGGCCTGCATCGCGCGTTCGATGTCCGCGCGCAGGTCGGCTTCGTCTTCCAGGCCGATATAAAAACGCACCAGCGTGCCGCGATGCGGCCAGTCCGGACGCATCGACGCGATGTCGTAAGGCATCGCAAGGCTGCACGCGCCACCCCAGCTCCAGCCGATCGCGAACAGTTCGAGCGACTCGACGAAGCGGTCGACCTGCTCCGCGCTGTAGCGTTCGTCGAACACCACCGAGAACAGCCCGCCCGCACCGGTGAAATCGCGCATGAACGACGCGTGCCCCGGACAGTCGGCGATCTGCGGATGCAGCACCGTGGCGATCTCCGGCCGCGCCTTCAGCCATTGCGCCAGCGCGAGCGCGCTCTTGCCGTGCGCGTCGAAGCGCACCTGCATGCTTGGCAGGCTGCGCAGCACGAGCGAGCAATCGTCGACCGACACGCCGATCCCGCAGCGCATCCGCGCGAGCTTCAGCTTCGCCTGCAGGTCGGCGCTCGCGGTGATCGTCGCGCCCATCAGCACGTCGCTGCCGCCCGACTGGTACTTGGTCAGCGCCTGCACCGAGATGTCGACGCCGTGCTCGAACGGCTTGAACGCGAGCCCGGCCGAAAAGGTGTTGTCGATCGCGGTGACGATGCCGCGCGCCTTCGCGGCCGCCGTGATCGCCTGGACGTCGGGCACTTCCATCGTCACCGAGCCGGGCGCCTCGATCCAGATCAGCCGCGTGTTCGGCTGGATCAGGTCGGCGATGCCGGCACCGACGAGCGGATCGTAGTAGCGCGCGGTGATGCCGAAATCCTTCGTGAGCCAGTTGCCGAAATCGGCGTTCGGCCCGTACACATTGTGCGGAATCAGCACGTCGTCGCCGGCTTTCACGATCCCGAAATAGACGTTCATGATCGCCGCGAGGCCCGACGGCTGCAGCAGCGCATGCGTGCCGCCCTCGATCTCGGCAAGCCGCTGCGCGAGCGCGAGCGACGTCGGCGTCGAATGCAGCCCGTAGCGCCACTGGTTGTCGTTGTGCCAGACGAGCGCACGCATCGTCGCGAGATCGGGAAACACGACCGTCGATGCGCGCGCGACCGGCGGCACGAACGAACGGAAACCTTCCGGGATCACGTCGTCGGGTTGAACGATGCGGGTTTGCAGCGCGCGCTTGGGAGTGGATGCAGTCATGACAGGAAGCCGGGCACGAGGCCGTTCGGTTGCGGAACAAGTCGCCAGATTAGCCAAAATCGGCACGATTGGCCCGGTACAATGCGCGCCGCGCGCGCCGAGCCAGCGCGGGTTCAGTTGTCGGTGCGCAGGTTGACGACGCCGCCCACCGTCTCGATTTCCTGCACGCGGCCGTCGCGCACCTGCAGCGCCGCGCGCTGGCCCGGCGCGAGACGCAGCACGACGGGCTGCGGATCCGACTCGTCCGAGTTCATCCGGTCGGCCTTCAGGGTGCCAGTCGCGTCGAAGCGGCCGATCCACACGCCCGTGATGTTCGTGCCGTCGTTCGATTCCTCGATTTCAAGCGTGTCGCCGTCGCGATCGCCCGCGAGCAGTACGACCTCGCCCGTATCCGCGAACTGGTATTCGCCGTGCACGCCTTCTTCGTCCGTCTTCGGGCCGAGATGCACGACGATCGGGCGGTCGCCGAGCGTGCCTTCGTAGCGCGGCAGGCGGGCAAACTCCGGATTCGGCTTCAGCGGCCGCGCCGGTGCCGGCTCGTCCTGCTGCAT
The DNA here is from genome assembly GCF_000466765.1 of Burkholderia sp. AU4i. Taxonomy (NCBI): domain Bacteria; kingdom Pseudomonadati; phylum Pseudomonadota; class Betaproteobacteria; order Burkholderiales; family Burkholderiaceae; genus Burkholderia; species Burkholderia sp. AU4i. Next base: position 31,245 of record NZ_ASSI01000077.1, read on the forward strand.
GCCCGGCGCGACAGCCTGCGCCGCGACCACGCCCGGCATCGCCATGCCCGCCGCCAGCGCGCCCGCGACGACGAGCGCCCGTTGCCATTGCGAATATCGACCCACCTTGTGTTGCTCCTTGCTTCAGATTCGCTCGTAAATTGCGGCGATGCGCTGGCCGTCATACGGGGCCGCGGCCGGCGCGCGTATTGCGCATCAGCCTTGCATCAGGCGCTCCACCGCCTCGCGCTGCGGAATCGGCGCGACCGCGCCGTAGCCCGTCGTCGACAATGCCGCCGCGGCGTTCGCATAACGCGCCGCCGCGAACGGATCGTCGCCCGCGACGATCCGCGCGACGAAGGCACCGCCGAAGCAGTCGCCCGCGCCCGTCGCGTCGACGGCTTCGACCGCGAAACCCGGCACGACGCGCCGCTCGTTCGGCGTCGCCACGTAGGCGCCTTCCTTGCCGAGCTTCAGCGCAACGACCTGCGGCCCGTGTTCGAGCATCGCGTCGACGATCGCGTCGCGATCGTTCGCGCCGGTGATTGCCGTCACGTCGTCCCAGCTGGGCAGGCAGATATCCGTCTGGCGCAGCGCCTCGCGCATCACCGCGCGGGCGCGCGGCAGCGGCCACAGCTTCAGGCGCAGGTTCGTGTCGAAGCTGACCTGCGCACCGTTGCGGCGCGCGTGGTCGATCGCCGCGAACGCGGCGTCGCACGCGGCCGTGCTGATCGCGAGGCTGATGCCCGACAGATGCACGGCCTTCGCGGCGGCCAGTGCGTCGAGCGGCAGATCGCCTGCCGCATAGCGGCTCGCCGCCGAGCCGGCGCGCAGATAGTCGAACTGGTGGCCGTCGGCGCCGTGCGTGACGAAATACACGCCGGTCGGCGCCGTGCGATCGATCCGCACGTAAGTCGCGTCGACGCGTTCCGCGCGCCACATGTCGGCCAGCAGCCGGCCGAACGGATCGTCGCCGATCGCCGACACGAAGCCCGTCGACGCGCCCTGGCGTGCCGCGGCGATGCAGAAGTTCGACGTGTCGCCGCCGAAGCCCTGCAGGAATTCAGGCCGGCCCGGCTGCGACTGGTTGAATTCGATCATCGCTTCGCCGAGCGCGAGGATCTCCGGGAATGCGGCGGCCATCGCTTACACCTCGCCCCACAGATCGTGGCCGTCGGCGCCCGTGATCTTCACGGACACGAAATCGCCGACCTTGTAGCGCTTCGAGGCCTTCGCCGCCGGCTCGACATAGACCACGCCGTCGATCTCCGGCGCATCGGCCGCCGTGCGGCCGATCCCGCCTTCCTCGCTGACTTCGTCGATCAGCACCTTGAGGGTCTTGCCGACCTTGCGCTGAATGCGGTTCGCCGACACTTCCTCGGCGACTTCCATGAAGCGTGCGCGACGTTCCTCGCGAACCTCATCCGGCAGCGCGCCGTCGAGTTCGTTTGCCGTCGCGCCTTCGACCGGCGAATACGCGAAGCAGCCGACGCGATCGAGTTCCGCCTCGCGGATGAAGTCGAGCAGCGTTTCGAACTGCTCTTCCGTCTCGCCGGGGAAGCCCGCGATGAACGTGCTGCGGATCGTCAGGTCCGGGCAGATCTCGCGCCACTTCTGCACGCGCTCGAGCACCTTCTCGGCGTTCGCCGGACGCTTCATGCGCTTCAGCACTTCGGGGTGCGCGTGCTGGAACGGCACGTCGAGATACGGCAGCACGTGGCCCTTGAACGGACCTTCGGCCATCAGCGGAATCACTTCGTCGACGCTCGGGTACGGGTACACGTAGTGCAGGCGCACCCATGCGCCGTACTGTGCCGCGAGCTCGCCGAGCGCGGCGACCAGGTCGGTCATGCGCGTCTTGATCGGCTTGCCGTTCCAGAAGCCCGTGCGGTACTTCACGTCGACGCCGTACGCGCTCGTGTCCTGCGAGATCACGAGCAGTTCCTTCACGCCCGACTTGAACAGGTTCTCGGCTTCCAGCATCACTTCGGCGACCGGACGCGACACGAGATCGCCGCGCATCGACGGGATGATGCAGAACGTGCAGCGATGGTTGCAGCCTTCGGAGATCTTCAGGTACGCGTAGTGGCGCGGCGTGAGCTTGATGCCGGCTGCCGGCACGAGGTCGGTGAACGGGTCGTGCGGCTTCGGCAGGTGCGAATGCACGGCCTGCATCACTTCGCCCACCGCGTGCGGGCCGGTGACGGCGAGCACCTTCGGGTGGACTTCCTCGATCAGGTTCGAGCCGCTGGCGCTCGACTTCGCGCCGAGACAGCCGGTGACGATCACCTTGCCGTTCTCGGTCAGCGCTTCGCCGATCGCGTCGAGGCTTTCCTGCACGGCTTCGTCGATGAAGCCGCAGGTGTTCACGACGACGAGGTCGGCGCCGTCGTAGGTGCCGGAGATTTCATAACCTTCGGCACGCAGTTGCGTGATGATCTGTTCGGAATCGACGAGGGCTTTCGGGCACCCGAGGGATACGAACCCTACTTTGGGGGAGTGGGACATCTGGAATGTGGGGGCGTGGCAGCAAAGCCGAGAGTTTACAGCTATTTACGGTTCAGCGACCCAAAACAAGCAGCCGGGGGCAGCGTTGACAGGCAACTCGAATACGCGGCGCGCTGGGCGGCCGATCGGCGAAATGGCACTTGATGCGTCCCTTTCACTTCGGGACGAGGGGTTGTCGGCCTACCGTCAGCGTCACGTCCGGCAAGGCGCTCTCGGCGTGCTCCTTCGCGCCGTCGAGGACGGTCGGATGCCGGCCGGCTCCGTGCTGATCGTCGAGGGTTTGGACCGACTGAGTCGTGCCGAACCGCGGCAGGCTCAGGCGCAGCTCGCTCAGATTGTCAACGCGGGCGTTACGGGCGTTACGGCCAGCGATGGGCGAGAGTACAACCGCGAGCGTCTAAAGGCGCAGCCGATGGATCTCGTATACAGCCTGTTGGTGATGATCCGTGCGCACGAGGAATCGGACACGAAGAGCAAGCGGGTCAAGGCGGCAATCCGTCGGCAGTGCCAGGGCTGGATCGCCGGCTCGAGCACGAAGTGGTCGAAGCGTTCTTTACCGAAGTCATGCGCTTGGCCGACAAGCAAGGGCTGCTCTCCAGAGAACACTTCTCGGTCGATGGCCCGTTGATCCAGGCGTGGGCTAGCCACAAGAGCTTCCTGCCCAAGGACGGTTCGGACGATCCGCCGGCCGGCGGCCGCAATGTCGACACCAACTGGAAGGGCAAACGGCGCAGCAACGACACGCACGAATCGAGCACTGATCCGGCGAAAGGGGCGGCAAAGCGGAGCCATCCTTTGTTATCAGGGGCACATCCTGATGGAGAACCGCTCGGGCTTGGTGGTCGGTGCAGTGGTCAGTCACGCGGACGGTTTCGGCGAACGCGCGAGTGCATTGCGCCTGCTCGATTGCGTGCCGGGTCGTCACGACAAGACGCTCGGTGCCGACAAGGGTTACGACACGCGCGACTTTGTGCGGGATTGCCGAACGCGCAAAGTGACGCCGCGCGTCGCGCGCAACGACACGCATCAAGGCGGCAGCACGATCGACAGGCGGACGTCGCGGCACGCCGGTTATGGCATCAGCCAAGTGATTCGCAAGCGCATCGAAGAGCACTTCGGCTGAGGCAAGACCGTCGGCAGGATTCGGCAGACCGCGTATCGCGGAATCAAATGGGTCGACCAGCACTTCAAGCTGACAATGCTGGCGAGCAACCTGACTCGAATGCCACGAATACTGACGGCGGTACCGCAAGGAGCGACGCGATGAGCCGCCCGAGCGCAGCAGTTGCGCGGCAACGCGCCGGCCGGCCCGCTCGCCAACCGGTTGGTTTGGCAACGAGCTGCGTACACCGTCCGAAATCGAGTGGCTGAGCGACAACGGTTCGGGCTACACGGCCGACGACACGCGCCCGTTCGCAGCGGCCATCGGACTGAAGCCATTGACCACACCGGTGTGCAGCCCACAAAGTAACGGGATGGCCGAGAGCTTCGTGAAGACGATGAAGCGTGACTATGTCGCCTTCATGCCTAAGCCGGATGCAGCGACTGCTGCACGCAACTTGGCCATCGCGTTCGAGCATTACAACGAGAAGCATCCCTATAGCGCGCTGCAATACCGCTCACCTCGCGAGTTCCAGCGCTCGATGGATTCAGCAACCTTAGTGTGATGCTGTGTCCGGAAATACAGGGTCAACTCCAGTCATGGTTCTCCAGCGAAACGACAGCACGCGCATGAGCGCGGAAGATCGAGCCCTGATCCAGAAAATCTGGACCAGTTCATCATGCGATGGAAGATTGCGCACGCCTCCAATGAGACGAGTTTGATTTTGGTGTGCGCCTTTTCGTTCAGCACTGCCCAACGGCAGATACCTGGCGACGACTAGTGCTTCGCGCGTAAAGACGTCGATGATGGTCAGCGCGCGGAACCTCTGGCCGTTCGAAAGCTGGTCGGCGACGAAGTCCAAACTCCACGCCTGATTTGCCGCCGTCGACTTTGCACGTGCCGGACGGCTCATCTGTGCACCTCGCTTGCGATTTGGTCTGTAGCGCAGCGACAGCCCTTCCTCACGATACAAACGGTACAGCCGATTCTTGCTGATGAGCGGCCACCGCTCTTGGCAAAGCTGTCACACACTCATGGCGTGGGTCGCGGGCAGCGCCAGCAGGAGAAGCCGAAGGACATAACGTGACGTTCCTTGGTCTCGTCCACGTCGAAGCCAAAGCTCATGCGTGGTCCATTCTCAACCACTTCTGTATTGGCAGTGCAACGACGGAGTTCGTCTAAGCGGAGGCAGTCGTAGAAGAGCGGATGCTTTGATTTAGAACCCCAGCGCGACACCTCCCTTAGCGTGCTTTCGGCATCCACACCGACGCCATTGACTTGCAAATAGCCCTTGAAAATTTGACGAAGTACGGGGTCTCCATCTTCATCGATATCCGGGCCAGGTTCGGGGCGAATGTTCACGTAGAAGGACGAGACATTAAAAAGACCACTCTCCTGCGCTTCGTCTAAAACCTTTCTCTTCTCGCTCAATCGAATCTCGAGGTTAGACTCGCGATACCGAGTAGTCAGCTCGTTAAGCCGCTGCTCTGTGCGGCTGTCAAGACTTGTTATCAGACCTATGCCCAGGCTGTCCCAGACTTGAATACTGCCGCGACGATCTTGTCGGCTCGGAAGACCAAGTATCTTCCACCATTCCGAGACGGGCGCGTTCAGCACCAGCAGTTTACCGTCCAGGGTGATGTGGTTGTTTTCGACGATCAGCTCTGGCTTAGCCCCGCGCGGCGCTTTTCTGGGCACGCCGTGCGCTAGGTCATCAACTTGCTCGGCGATGTTCACGGCTTGGCCCAACAACCCGATCACACGGTCTTCTGTGTCGTGACCAGGCGCGGACGGCGATTCCGATTGGGCTCGACTACAGCCGCTGAAAAACATCAGGACAGCCAGCAGAGGTGCCCAAATAGGGTTTATCTTAGTCATTGCGACATCTGGTTCTTCTCGCCGAACAGTGTTTCGTAGTGCTTCCGGATATAGTCACGGCCGGCTACGCCGTAGCGTCCTATTTGTCGCAAGCGTTCCAGTGCCTGCTTGCCGTGCACCTCGTGCAGATGCTCCAGCTCGGTGCGGGAGGCGCCGCGGCGGATGGCGTCGGGATTGGCCTGCGCCCATGCCTTGACCATGGCGTCCTGCCATAGGCAGTCGTTGGGATGAACCAGGTAGCTGGCGGCCAAGGTTACCGGGTCCGTCGCGGTGCGACGCCCGTCCCATCGGGCCTTCATCGCTTCTGCGGTCGTGGCAGGCCGATGTGGACAGGTAGAGCTTCCGCACGCTCATGGCGCGGGCCGTGGACAGTCTTCGCACGAGAACGAGAACGACATGACGCGGCGCTGCTCGGTTTCATCCACCCTGAAACCAAAGTCCATGCTCGGTCCATTTTCAACCACTTCCGTGTTAGCCGTGCAGCGACGGAGTTCGTTCAGGCGAAGGCAGTGGTAAGAGAGCGGATGCTTGGATTTGTCACTCCAACGGAACACGTCTCGCAAGGTACTATCGGCGTCCACGCCGACGTCGTTGACTTGCAGATAGCCCTTGAATGCATTGCGAAGTACTGGCTTTCCATCGTCATCGGTATCGCGACCCGGGACAGAGCGGATGTTCACAAATAGAGATGAGACCTCAAAGACACCGCTCTTCTTGGCTTGGTCTAGCGTTTGTTTCCACTTGTGCCGTTCTCTTTCATAAGCATCGTCTGGCTTGGGACCAGATGCGTTGAACTGGCGGGTCATGTCCGTAATCAGCTGCTCTTCGTAGCTCTCGGCATTCGTTGTGACGCCGATGCCCAGGTTGTCCCAGACTTGAATACTGCCGAGACGATCTTGCCGACTGGGAGGGCCCAGCACCGCCCACCATTCAGCGACAGGCGCTTCCAGCACCAGCAGCTTGCCATCCAGGGTGATGCGGTTGTTCTCCACGATCAGTTCGGGCTTGGCTCCACGAGGAGCTTGTCTCGGCGAGCCATGAAGCCAGTCATCCACTTGATTGGTAGCGTTCGTGGCGCGTTTTAGCCACCGCACCTGCGGCGCCATCTCACCCTCGTCTACCGGCGGCTCGCCGTGCTGTGGCTGCCTGTTGCGGCTCAGGCCGGCATCGCCGACCGCGTCGTGCGCGCCCAGGCCGGCAGCATCGCGCTGCTGACCTATCCGATGTCGCCGCATGAAATGGTGTCCCTGGTCGGCGTCATGCCCCTGGGCGACGCCGACGCGGCCAGCAAGTCAGCCAATCCGGCCGTGCCCCTGCTGACCGGCATGTTGCTGCAGGAAGGCAGCGCCCGTCGCGACAAGGTGGCGATCTCCGCGCTGCTGGACAGCCTGGGCGCGCAGTTGTCATTCCAGTCCGACGGAGGTTACGTCGGCATACGTGGCCAATGCCTGACCAAGGATTTGCCGACGCTGATCGACCTGATGGCCGAGCAGTTGCGCCAGCCGGCCTTCAAGCCTGATGAACTGGCCAAGGCCAAGACCCGGCTGGAGGCCGCGGTCCGTAACGCCGGAGAAAACCCGTCGGTCCGGGCCACCGAGGCGCTGTATCGGTCCATCTACCCCGACTCGCACCTCAACGCCCCGGTGCCGCGCGAACGGATGCTCGAGGCCATTGCCGCTGCCACGCTGGATGATATCAAGGCGTTTCATCGAACCTACTACGGACCGGCATATATGACGCTGGTGGTAGTAGGCGGAGCGGACCCGGGACGCCTGCAATCCACGGTGACCGAGGCCTTCGCGGGCTGGAGCGGTGGCAAGGCCCTCGTGCGACAGAGTCCGCCACCCAAGGCGAGCCAGGCCGACACGCAGCGAATCGCGATGAAGGACAAGGCATCCATCAGTGTGATGCTGGGTCAGGCCATCGACCTGCGCGCGAACGATGCCGACTACCTGCCCCTCAGCGCTGCCGTCAACATCCTGGGCAACGGCTTCACCGGCCGGTTGATGGCAGGGGTCCGAGACAAGGAAGGCCTCACCTACGGCATCCGTGCCAGCCTGTCCGGGCTCTCCCTGATGGACGGCGGATTCTTCATCGCCAGCAGCTTCGCCCCGCCCCTGCTGGACAAGGGCATTGCCAGCACGCGCCGCATTCTGGATGTCTGGTGGAAACAGGGCATCACCCAGGCGGAACTGGATGCACGCAAGGACGGCATGATCGGTCGCCATCAAGTCGCGATGGAAACCACCGGCCAGATGGCCGCCATGATCGCCCAGACGGTGCTCCAGGATCGCCCGCTGAGTGACCTGGACACCTATTCCGAGCGCATCCGCGCGTTGACCGTCGAGCAGGTCAACACCGCCATCCGCGCATACCTGGACCCCGCCAAGATGACGTTGGTGGAAGCCGGCACGTTTGCAGGGAAATAACGCCGCCTCGCTTCGTTCCGCGCCGCCCGGCTTCGGCCGGGCCGCTGCCATCGTACTGTCACGTTTATCCAGCGGGAGGCTCGCAGCAGGGCTCGCGAGAAAATCCTCGACGAACGCGTGTTCCGGTGAGCCGGAGCCCTGCGGGCCAGCACGATCCGCAAGCACTGGTGCACGACAATCGCTCCGGAAGCGAACCGCCATTATGCGAGAATCGGAACCTCCAACCGCTTCAATCCACCCACGACGGGGCCTGCATGACCACCCACATCACGATCGAATTCACCGAACACGCAGCAGAGGCCATCGGAGAACAAACCAGCACCAGCTTTTCCTACGATCAAGGCGGGCACGTACCGCAACCGGGCGATTTCGTCGAACTCGAGAATTCGCGCCAGACGTTTCTCGTGATCGGCCGCGTGTTTTCGCTCAAGGCCAACTACAGCGCCGTCAAGCTCGTGCTCGACCTCCCACCGTCGGACGACGATCAGGACTACGGTACGGCGCACTGAACGACGTCAAGAAATGAAAATGGCCCGCTATGGCGGGCCTTGCTGGAACACGAAACGCCATACGTCACCGCGGATCAGGAAACACCGACGCAGTCAGACACCGCTCAAACCACACCGCATCGTCGCCGTCGCCGATCGGCCACATTTCCGCATCGAGTTGCGGCAAACCGATTGCCGGCGCGGGCGCACGCTTATCGTCACCGGACACCCCCGCACGCATCCAACCCGATTGCGCGCCCGCGTTATCGCACGCACGCCCATGCGCCTGTGCCTCGCAGAACGCCACCGGGCGCGCCCGCCCGCCATCGGCCGCGCTCACCGAGCGGTACTGATAAACCGCGCCGGTCGCCCAGTCCTCGCTCTGGCTGCAGATACGCGCGCGATTCTGCACGTGCACCGCGCCGAAACACGCATACGAAACGTGCGCGCCGCTCGCATCGTCGGGGATGAAATCGCAGTTGCCATCGAAACCGGTCAACGGACCGCCCGTGAATTTCGCGAGCCACTGGCGTTCGGCCAGTGCTCGCGCGATCAGGCCTTTACCGGACTGATCGGCCAGCTCGGCGCTGCGTCGGTCGATTGCCTTGCGCACTTCATTGACTGCCGGCAGATGGCCGTCATAATCGGCATCGAGACGGTTGTTGCGCGCGGCGATCCAGCGGCGCTGGCTGCGCACGAGCATGTCGCGAATAGCAGCGTCCGGCGCGACCTTCAGCGCGCCCGCATAGGCAGAATTCATTCGCGCATCGGCGGCCCGCAGCGCGGGGCTCGTGCAGATGCGCTTCTCGACGGGTTGCGCGGCCTTCGTGCAATCCAGCGCCAGCGCCGGCAAGGCCAAACCCACCCCACACATGAACACCGAAGCAAGACCGGCCAGCCTGACGGTCGATGCCATCCGAATCCTTCGCATGCGCTCTCTCAGTTAGTTTGTTGTTGTCGGTCGCATCGGATCGACGCGGCATCGCCTCTCTCGCGTGCCCGGAACCGGTACCGCGCGTTGCCGTGCAGCGCCGCTCCGGGTGCGACAGGCACACACCCGCACCGGGTCGAACACATGCCCTTAAGCGCAACGTGCCCCGGCTTTCATTCACTGTTGACTGGATTTCGATCGACCGGACAATGGTCATACCCGCACCGTACACGGCGCGAGTGTGTCGTGCCGACGATCACGAACGATCGTCGGCGATGTCTTCCGGCAGGCGGCAGCCACGCATCGTTGTGCCCGGGCACCCGATCGGCCAACCCGCGCCGCCCTGCTTCGCGGCGCCGACGCCCGACGGCTCGCGCCGCCGCGGCCGGCCCGCCGCGAATCGCTACTTCTTCTCCGGCTCCGGCGCGCCCGGCTGCTTGAACGGGAACGTGCTGAACATCGACTTCGCCTGGTTCTGCATCTGCTCCTGCATCTGCACGAACATGTTCTTCGACTGCTCGATGTAGCTCGTCATCATCCCTTGCATCATCGGCGCCTGCATGTTCATGAACTGCGACCAGACTTCCGGATTCATCGCGTTGCCTTCGTACAGGTTCTTCGATTGATCCGCGAGCTTGTTCTGGATGTCGATGAACGCCTGGATGTTCTTTTCCAGGTACGTGCCCATCATGCCCTGCATCGCATGACCGTAGAAACGGATGATCTGTGACAGCATCGACGACGAGAACATCGGCACGCCACCGCTTTCCTCTTCGAGGATGATCTGCAGGAGAATGCTGCGCGTCAGGTCTTCGTTGGATTTCGCATCGACGACCTTGAAATCCTCCTGCTCCAGCACGAGCTGCTTCACGTCGGTCAGCGTAATGTACGTGCTTGTCTCTGTATCGTAGAGCCGGCGGTTCGGGTACTTCTTGATGAGCCGTTCGGCCGTCTTCTTTGTAGTAGTCATGTAACGCCTTTGAGTGCAGCGTAGCGCAAGTGACGAATCCCCGCCGCCCGAATCCGGGTGGCGGGGGCCTTCTGAAAACGCCCGGCTGCGCGGCCACCCGGCCCGCGCAGCGCGGACGCTCAGCCCATGTGCAGGCCGCCGTTCAGCGAGAAGTCGGCGCCGGTCGCGAAACCGGAATCGTTCGACGCGAGCCACGCGACGATCGAGCCGATTTCCTCGGGGCCGCCAAGACGCCGCACCGGGATCGTCGCAACGATCTTCTCGAGCACGTCGGGGCGGATCGCCTTCACCATGTCGGTGCCGATGTAGCCAGGCGACACGGTATTGACCGTCACGCCCTTCGTCGCGACTTCCTGTGCGAGCGACATCGTGAAGCCGTGGATACCGGCCTTCGCGGTCGAATAGTTGGTCTGGCCGAATTGCCCTTTCTGGCCGTTCACCGACGAAATGTTGATGATGCGGCCCCAGCCACGTTCGACCATCCCGTCGATCACCTGCTTCGTCACGTTGAACAGGCTCGTCAGGTTCGTGTCGATCACGGCGGTCCAGTCTTCGTGCGTCATCTTGCGGAACACGACGTCGCGCGTGATGCCCGCGTTGTTGACCAGCACGTCGATCTCGCCGACTTCAGCCTTGACCTTGTCGAACGCTTCCTTGGTCGAGTCCCAGTCGCCGACGTTGCCTTCCGATGCGATGAAATCGTACCCGAGCGCCTTCTGGTCCTCGAGCCATTTCACCCGGCGCGGCGAGTTCGGGCCGCAGCCTGCGACCACCTTGAAGCCGTCTTTCGACAGGCGCTGGCAGATGCTGGTGCCGATGCCGCCCATCCCGCCCGTTACGTACGCAATTCGCTGAGACATAAATCTCACTCCATTTTTTGGTTTCGAGAGCTGCCGGAGCCCCCTCTGACTTCACGTGACGCCGGCCGAAGCCGCAATCGGCCGGCGCACGGATTCGGTTCGCCGGTGGCGAACGGCTGGTTGCGAACGGCCTGTTACGGACGCTCGACCGCGAGCGCGACGCCCATCCCGCCGCCGATGCACAGCGACGCCAGCCCGCGCTTCGCGTCGCGTTTCTGCATTTCATGCAGCAGCGTCACCAGGATCCGGCAGCCCGACGCGCCGATCGGGTGACCGATCGCGATCGCCCCGCCGTTCACGTTCACCTTCGACGTGTCCCAGCCCATCTGCTTGTGCACCGCCAGCGCCTGCGCCGCGAACGCCTCGTTGATCTCCATCAGGTCCAGGTCGCCCGGCGTCCAGCCCGCGCGCTCCAG